>SRXB01000058.1 GCA_009724975.1 bacterium
CGGGCGGAATAGAAGAGAGATAGATGAAAAAAATCCTTCATGGCCTCGGGCTTGCCTCCCTCTGCGCCCTTTTTCTATGCTCCGAGGCCAACGCGGCCCCCAGGCAGATAATACTCTTCGTCGCCAACGGGATGGGGCCGGAGCACGCAAGGCTTGGCGGTTGTCTGCAAAATGGCAAGGAGGGTTCTCTCTCCTTCGAGTCCTTTCCATACCGCACCCTGATCGGCAACAACGCCGCCGACAAGGCCATACCCGACGCAGCCGCCGCTGGAACCGCGATGGCCACCGGCAAGCGGGTCAACACCCGCGTGATATCAAAAAACCTGCCGGGTGACGGCTCGGACCTCGAAACGGCGTTGGAGAGCTACAAAAAACAGAACTTTTCCACGGGACTAATCTCCACCGCGTACATAGAGCATCCGGTAACCGCCGCCTTCGCCTCCCACGCCGCCAGCAAGCGCGATTACGACTCCATCCTCAGCGAGATTTACCGTAAAACGAGGCCGGACATACTCCTTGGCGGCGGTAGGGAGACCGGCGTGCCGCCGCCCGAGGGCTATCTGCTGGTGAAAGACACCGCCGAACTGCAAAAAGCCTCTCCAAAGGCGGGCCAGAAGATTTTTGGCCGCTTCGGGAAGATGTACACCCCCTACGACCTTGAGGCTATGCCTCAAATTCCAAGGCTGAGCCAGATGACGAAAGAGGCGATACGGCTAATGGAGTGGAACCAAAAAGGGATGTTCCTTGTAATCGAGAGCGCGAGATTAGACCACGCCTCGGTGATAGGAAATGTCGAGATAGCGGCGGGCGAGATGGCTGAGCTCTCAAGGGCGGTGGATATCGCCGCGAAGTGGGCCCAAGGCCGTCCCGACGCGATGGTGCTGGTCACATCCGACCTCGAAACCGGCGGCCTCAAGCTGGAGGGCCCCTGCGCGGAAAAAAAATTCGCCTCCGCCCAGTTCACGAAAAAGGATCACACCGGCTCTAAGGTTCCCCTCTACGGAATGGGGAAAGGGGCGGAGGCGGTGAAGGCGGCCAGGGAAAACACCGACATATATAAAATTCTCATGGGGAGGTCCGCAAAATAGCAAGGGCCGTTTGGAATTAAGCAGAAACGTTAACAAATACCTGACGGCCACTTGACAGAAAGAGGAATTAGGGGTTTAAAGGAAAATTTGCATATTACATTTGCTTTCCCATTGCGGAGCGGGGGTCATGAAAAAATTAATTGCGGCGGCGGGCATTTTCGCGCTGTGGGCGGCATCTGCCCGCGCGGGAGAAACCTTGGGCAAGGATGTGAAGGAGATCTCCGTCAAGAACGAGGAGATCTTTATCATAAACAACCACAAGCCCTACTTCTGGATGGCGTGTTTCTCGGACTGCGTAGACTCCTTGAACGGAGTGGAAAGCATTAAGGTTGGAGACACCTTGAACCACAAAGGGCGCAAGTTCTACGTGGGCATAATACGCTATATCGAGCACAGGGAAGAGGTCGGCTCCCACTACAACAAACTGGCAAGGGGCAACGCCGGCTGCGTTTTCGCCACCGTCGACACCGACAAATACCAAAGCAAGATGATTCACCCCCACAAGGCCGACTGCATTATAGCGGCGGACGAAACGCAGTTGCCGGTGAGCGGCAAATGCAACAACACGTGGATGGTTGTCGAAGGCTGCGTGGTGACCGCCGAATAGGTAACTCCCCAAGGCTTTGACCGGCCCCCGTCGGGCCACCCCATCAAACTACTCTTTTTCGGCCCTGGACTCACCGCGCGAGGTAACCCTTATCGCCGCGCCGTCCGTCAGGGGGCATTTCGTCTCGCAAATCCCGCAGCCGATGCAAAGTTTCTCGTCAATGAAGGGTTTTTTAAAGGTTTTGCCCTCCAGCGGATCCTCTTTTAGCTTTATCGCCTTTTGCGGCACCGGGCAGTGCTCCTCGCAGACTATGCACTCGGAGGTTCCGTTCCAGGGCAGGCACCTGTTGCGGTCGAAATAAGCCAGACCTATCCGGACTTGGCGCTTTTCCTCCACCGGCAGGCGCTTTATCGCCCCCGTCGGGCAAACCTGCCCGCAAAGGGTGCAATTGTATTCGCAATAACCTATCTTGGGCACCAGGACGGGGCTCCAGAGCCCCAAGGGCCCCGCCTCGCCTATGGCGGGCTGGAGCCCGTTTGCTATGCAGACCCTCATGCACTCGCCGCAGCGGGTGCAGCGCGCCAGAAACTCATCCTCCGGCAAAGCTCCCGGGGGGCGGATGCGTGCGGGGTCGGCGTATCTGGCTTTCGCGTCCGAGGCGAAAATAGATGCGGAGAACGCCCCAATCGCCAGAGAACCCAAAAGGGCGCGCCTTCCCGCGTCGGGAGGTTGAGCTTCGGGCTTTACCGCTCCGGCGAAGGAGATGGCCTTCTCGGGGCAGGCCGATTTGCATTCGAGGCAGGCGACGCACTCCGCCGTTTGGGTCGAAGCGAATCCCTCCCCCACGGCTCCGGTCGAACAGACCCTCGCGCACGCGCCGCAGCTGGTGCACAAATCCTCCCTCACGCGCCTTTTGAAGGGATTCATCATCCCCAAAAGGCCCAAAAGGGCCCCAAGCGGACACAAATTCCTGCACCAGAAGCGCTTTTGCGCGTATTCAAGGGCGATTACCGAGAAAAAAACGAAGCCGGTCAGCGCAGCGAGCCTGTAATAGGGCTGCTGGAACGAGAGAAAATGGCTCTTCAAAAAAGCATAGGCCGGTTCGGAAACCGCCGTCACCGCCCCCGGGCCGCTTTCGTACAGCGAGCCAAAAAACGCGTTAAGCGCAAGGTTGGCGGCGGGGTAAAGCGAGAGCGCCAGCGAGCGTATCAATATACAAAGGGGGTCGAAGAGAAAGACGAGCTGGAGGGTGAAGAGCGAGGAGCCCGCCAGAAGCGCCAGAATTCCGAATTTCGCGTTTCGGAGCGCCTTTTGATTCGACACTCCCCTTCTTTTCTTGCCGAAAAAGAGCCCCGAAAAATCCAGAACCGAGCCAAGGGGGCAGATCCAGCCGCAGAAAAACCTGCCGAAAATGAGCGTGAGCGCCGCCATAAGGAGCGAGGGCCACATCAGCCAGATGAAAGAGCGGTCCGCCAGCGCCGCCGCCCAGCCCATAAGCGGGTCGAAGCGCAAAAAGATGTTGACGGCGTAGGGAAGCTGGTCGCTGTCCTTGTATTCGGTATTCAGGAACAAAAAGAAAAAGAGGGCGAAAACGCCTGACTGGACCAGCCTTCGCGCCGTCTTCGCGCTCATCATCAAGCCTTCACCCTGTTGATTTTAATCTTCGCAAGGTCGGCTATTCCAAGGCCGCGTTTCGCCGCCGTGACAAGGAAGGGGATCTCGTCGGGCGTCTTGCCGAAAAGGGTGGTGGCCACGCTGTCAACTGCAACCACATCCGTTCCCGCCACAATCGTGTCCAGCTTCTTCACGTCCTCAAGCATCCCGCCCTGGGGTCCGTTGGCGGTGAGTATGCGCGTGGCGTCCACGATGGTAAGGTGCGAGCGAAGGGCCAGATTGAGGTCGCTGAGGGCTTCGGGGAGGTTGCGGTGGATGGCGGCACGACTTGAACCCATTACCCCCATGAGATTTTTCATTCCAAGGGTGAGCCTTGACGCGCCATGATGCTTGGCCACGGGAAGATTGATGAACTTGTCCGCCGTGAGGACATCCTCGTAAAAGGAATAGCGCTGGGAAAAGACCCCCTGAGGCAGGTCTACCGGTTTGAAGCGCCTTTCATCTATGTGCGATATCTCAACGCGGGAGTCGCCCATCCCCTCCACTGCCGCAAGGATACCGCTGGTTACGTAGCAGCGCCTCGGGTCGTTGCAGGTGCGGTCGAAGACCTTCACCTTCGCCGCGCCCGCCTCAAGACACATGGCGATTACCTCGCGCACGACCTCGGGATTGGTGTTGGCGGCCTGCTCGGGAGCGCGGTCCCAGCCGATATTGGGCTTAACCACCACCGTCTCGCCCTTGTTGACGAAGCTGGCCATTCCGCCAAGGGCCTTTACCGCCTCCCGCACGTTTCTGGCGGGCGATTCCCCCGTGGCGACCACTACGCCTGAAGCCGCCTGCGCCTGCGCCGCCGCGGGAAAGCCGCCCAAAAGTGCCGCCCCCGCGCACGCAATGGAGGTTTTGACCATGAATTCCCGTCTGTCCATACTTATAGCCTCTGCGAGTGGGGTACCCACTCTGCATTGATTCTCGTCACCTGTAGAAGTTTACCTTTTTTAAGGGCCGAGAGCCCCGGGCAAAAAGCGTTTCGTCCGACCAATGAGGGCTGTCCTCACTATTTCCTGCCGCAATCCTTCGCCGGTTCGGTCAAAAAGGGCTCGAAGGTGACCCTTCCCAGGGTTTCGTCTTTGCTCTTGTCAAAGATTGATTCCCCTATTTTTTCCCTATCGGCGGTCCCCCACCAGTTTCCCGAGAGGTTCAGGTCTTCTTGCTGGCTCTGGCCGAGCTTGACGTTGTACTGGACCGTTTCGGTAACGTTGTTGCCATGAAATTTCACCGAATCACCGGTCTTCCTCACGGGGAAATAAGCGTGCTGGTTTTTCTGGAAGAAGTTGTTCCTTATGATTGTGCGCGAGCCGTGGGCCTCGGTGCGTATGCCGTAAAAATTCTCAATAAAGTCGTTGTTTTCGATTAAAACGTCGGCTGTCGAAAAGCGCATCGCCTCGAAATTGCCCCGAAAGAGGCAGTTTCGCACCTCGGCCTTCGAGTAGTGGACCTGAACGCCCGTAAAAGCGTACTCGAAGATGGAATTTTCGACCACCGAATCCTTGGAGACGGAGATTTGCACGAAAGTCCAGTCGCGCATCTTCGGATTTTCGGCTCCGGAGGTGTAAAGGATAGGCTTTTCCGGCGTGCCGACCGAGATAAGGGTTCCCTCCACAGTTAGCTCGCCGTCGCCTATCTCGTTTTTGTCTTCGTCCGACCAGAGGAACTTCACCACGGTTCCGGGGAGTATCGTGAGCTTCACCCCTCGCTTGACGACGTTTTGTCCTTTCAGGAGAACCGTCCCGCTCCAGACGGTGTCCTTTGTGATATAGGCCTTCTCCAGCAAAAGCGGCCCATTCTCCGCGACCTGCGCGGATGCGCCTACCGCGAGCAAAAAAAGGGCCGCCGCCAGGGCGATTGTCTTTTGTTTCATGACGGACTCCGCGCGCGGGTGACGGAAAACCGCCCTTTGGGGGCGCCGCCAAACCGCCTGCACTTACGGAAGTATCTTTTCCACCGTTATGTCTATGTTTTCCAGAACCTTGCCGGTCTCGACCACAACCGAATGGTCGCCGGTACCCTCCCACCTGCCGTACCATTCGCCAAGAGCGGGGGTGTCGCCGTAAAGGGAACGGGCGCCTATGTAGTAGGTGTTGCCGCCCTTAAGGTTGAGCACGTAGCGGCCATCCTTGTCCACTAGGTCTGAGATGGATTCGGGCCTGTTGTGCCCCATCACCTTCTCAAGGTAGCCGAAGACATAGACCCCCTGCGCGGGATTGCCCTCCCTGTCGGTCACGCGCCCGGTGATGCGGGTTCCGGTGTCGCGGTAAAGGCCCTCTTCCATCCTTATCTCACCGGCCTTGCCGACCGCCTTCACCTCAATCTTTACAGCCTTGCCAGCGCGTACCGGCAAGGGATTCAACGGATAAAAGCCGAAGTAATCTCCCTCGCCCAAAGGCCCCGCACCCTTGCCGGATGAGCGCTTTCGGGCGATGACGAAATAATCCATCTCGGGAAGATTTTCAAAGCTGAAGATGCCGTCTTTGCCCGTTTGGGGCGAGGCGGCGTAGGTCATACCCCTAAAATCCTCTTTCGTATCCACATAGAGGCTGACATGCGCACCCTCCAGCGGCTGCCCGCCCTCGTTAAGCACCGTCCCTAAAATCGCCCCCTCCGCCTCGCTCTCGCCCTTTTCATAAAGGGGATCGCGCTCAATCTTGACGGCGTTAAAGCCAACGCGGGCGTAGCGCCCGTCCGCCACCCTGACCGGATTGGAACCCTGGAAGGAAAAATAATCCCCAGCGACGGGGTTGGCGTCTTTGGGGCCTGCGCCGGTTTTCTTCGCGACCAGGTAATAAGAGCCCGGGGAGAGGTCGATTTTATATTTGCCGTCGCCGTCCGTGGAGCGGGATACCTTGGCGGGCCTATGGGCGATGAAATCCTCGAAATTGGCGTAAACATAGACAAAGGCGCCTTCGAGGGCCTTGCCCGCGGCGATGACGCGCCCCTCGACTCCGGCGCCGGGCAAGGGCGCCCCTTGCGTGGCATCACGGCCTTCCTTTTCGCCACCCTCGCCGCAAAAAGCGGGAGCGGCGACAAGCGCGAAAAGGCAAAATAAAGACAAAGCCGCTGAAAATCTTCTCATTTACCGACCCTTTTAAGGGTAAAAACCGTCGATTAAGGACCAAAAAGCGTTGATGCAAAGTCAAAAACAATGCAAAAAACAAGCCTTTTTACACATAAAAGACGCATTTTGCGTGGCGAAATCCTACACCGGCGCGCAAAAAATGTACAGTTTCAGCGAGATCCGTGGCTCTTTTTAAGGGCGATAAGGGTTAAAATCAGCCTTAAAAGTGGCGGATAAGGGAGCTTTAAGATGCGGATGTGGATGGTGCGGCCTGAAATGATGTGCCAAAAACACCTTTTAGGCGAACATGTGGAGATTCACATGCTGGCAGGAACCCTTAAGCGGGGCAAATCCATAGCCCTCTTCATTGATAAAGGGCTTTTGGAGCCCTCCTCACTTGCCGAGAGGCACGACAAACTTGCGGAGGAGATGCTAAAAAGGGGGTTCCGGCACCTTTCTCCGCTGGGGCCAGAGACCGGCAAAATTATCGCCAATCTTGGGGAAAAAGAGAAAAACGCCAGGGTTGACCTCGGCAAATCCTCAGCTGAGCTGTGCGCGCGATGCCCCGAGTGCCGAAAACGCCTTGCCGAAACCTAGCCCTGTTTGCGGCAAAGATTCCGGGCAAGTTCGGCCAAAGCCTCCTCGCCAAGCCCCGCCGACTTCTCTATTACTGTGGTCGGCCCCGCCTTGACTTGTTTGTGTATGCTTCCCACATATTCGCCGATAATCCCGAGGAACATCGAGTTGAGCCCTATGCCGAAGAGCAGGAGGATGACGATGGTGGTGAAGCCCGAGGGGAGTGTGTCTCGGTTGAAGAGCCAAAGGACGAAATAGCCCAAAGAGACCAGCGCCGAGGCGAACATCAGCATGAGGCCGAGGTAGCTGGCCATGCGCAAGGGCAAGGTGGAATGGTTCAATATCCCCGCCGTCGCAAGGCCGAGGTTTGAGGCGAGATCGAACTTGCTCTTGCCAGCCTGGCGCTTGTCGCGGTGGTATTCGATTCCCTTCTGGTTGAAGCCTAGCCCCGCTATTATCCCGCGAAGGTAGGGTGTGGCATCGTTGAGGTTTTTGAGCGCCGCCACAACCTTGCGGTCCACCAGGCGAAAATCCCCCGCGTCGTGCGGGAGCCTGTCCTCGGAGAGCTTGTCGATGAGGCGGTAAAAGACCTTCCTAAGCAGCGTCTTGAAGGCCGATTCGTGCCTTGAGAGCCTTACGCCGTAAACGACGTCGAAGCCGCCCTCCCACTCGTCCAGGAATTTGGCGATAAGCTCCGGCGGGTCCTCAAGGTCGGCGTCGAGCTGGACCACCGCGTCGCCGCTTGCGGCCAGATACCCCGTAAGTATCGAGCGCTGGTAGCCGAAATTCTTTGAAAAGCGTAGCGCCCGCACGCGCCGGTCCTGCGACGAAAAAGCCGTGAGGAGGGCGAAGGTGTTGTCGGTGCTGTGGTTGTCGGTGAAGACGAACTCAAAATCGTAGCGCTGGGCCAGCGAATCGGCCAGCGCCTTGACGCGGGCGAAGGTCTGCGGCAGCACCTCCTGCTCGTTGTAAACGGGGATGACGAGGCTGATGAGCTTTTTTTCCATCATTTTGCCTGCCCGAAAATCTCCCTAAGGCCGCGCTCCACGCCATATGCGGGCCGCCAGCCTATAGAGAGAAAGGTTTTTTCGACGTTGGCGCTGCGTCCCATGACCTCGCGCTCACGATAGGGCCTTGCGCCCCACTTTATTTTTAGCGAAACGCCCCTGACGCGCTCGTAGAGGGCCACGAACTCCCTCAGGGTCAGCGCCTCGCCCGTCCCAAGCTCCACCGGCGGCAAGACCCTGGGGGCCTCCGCCCTTTCGAGGGTTTCCAGAGCTTTCAGATAACCCTCGGCGGCGTCGGAGGCGTAAACCAGCTCGAAAACCTGCTCGCCCGCGGTGAGGGACACCTCTTCGCCGCTTATGGCCGCGCGGTCGAGGAGGGAAAAGAGGTTGGCGCGCCCGTCCTCCGGCCCGAAGGTGCCGAAGGGCCGCAAGGTTATGGCCCGAAGGCCGTGGGCCGGGGCCAGATAGGCCAGAAGGTCGCCAAAAGCCCTTTTGGAGGCGGCGTAAAGGTCGACGGGGTCGTAAAGCCCCTCCTCGACCCGCTCCTCCCAGAAACTTCCGGTGTTTACGACGTATTTGAGGCCGTTGGGCGCGCCCCATTCGATTAGCTGGCACCCCAGCTCTATGTTGGAGCGTATAACCTCGCCCGCCTGCGCCCTCTCGTCCTCGACCCGCACCAGCGCCGCAAGGTGGAAGAGCGCCTCGGGGGCGAAGGTTTCCATCGCCTCGCGGCAGCCTCCCGCCTGGGAGCCTTTTTTTGGCAGGAGCCGAGCGCCCGCTATCCCTTCGGGAAGGCCTCCGGCGTCCGCCCCCTCGACATCGAGGCAATAAACGCGGTGCGAGGTCTTTTCAAGGAGCCTCTTGACGACGTGTCGCCCCAGAAAGCCGAAGGCGCCGGTTACCAATACCTTCATCAGCCGCCCCTAGCGAGCTTCAGGAGGGTCTTTACCATGTAATCTATCATCTCGTCGGTCAGCCCGGGGTAAACGCCGAGGAAAAAAGCGCCTTCGCAAATGGCGTCGGTGTTTTCAAGGCTACCCGCGACGCGGTGGGGGACCCCCTTGTAGGCGGGCTGGCGCACAAGGTTGCCGCCGAAAAGCCTGCGGTGGCCGATTTTATGGCCCGCAAGGGCGTCGCAGATGCGCCCCAGCCTCTCGTGGTCGGGTTTTTTCATCGTCATGAGAAAACCGAACCACGAAGGGTCGCTACCGGGGGTGGCCTCCTGAAAAAGCCACTCGTCCCGAAGCTCGGAGAGCCCCGCGTAAAGCTTTTCGCGGTTTTTGCGGCGGGCGGCGGCGAATTCGGGGAGCCTTTTTAATTGTTCGCGCCCTATCGCGGCCTGTATGTCCAGCGGTTTTAAATTATAGCCGATGTGGCTGTAGACGTATTTGTGGTCGTAGCCGTCGGGGAGCGATTCCCATTTCCACTTGAAGCGGTTTTTGCAGGTGTCGTCCTCGCCGGAGGGGCACCAGCAATCGCGCCCCCAGTCGCGGAAGCTCTCGACCGCCTTTTTGAGCGCCCCGTCGTCGGTGTAGACCGCGCCCCCCTCGCCCATCGTTATGTGGTGGGGCGGGTAGAAGCTGGAGGTGGCGAGGTGGCCGAAGGTTCCGGTGAGCCTGCCC
>SRXB01000002.1 GCA_009724975.1 bacterium
GTTATATTGATAAACAGTACTTGGCAAGGCTTATGTGCAGTGGTTGCATTCCGGGCAGATGTACGTCCAATTCCCTAATGAGTCTTTGCAGGGTGTGGCGAATACGTCCTGGCCAAAACTCCGATCGACCCAGTCGAACGGGGACAAATTCGCTACCTCATCGGACGCTTTCAAAACAATGACCGGGTAGCTTTTGTGACAGTGCCCGCAGATCCTGTTCCCCCACTTCGACAGGCAACTGGGACATTCACATTCAAAGTGCCCCGTTTTCAAATTGACAGGGGTTTGGGGAGCGTTGATGCCCGTACTGCAAACCGGACATTTCAGAAGTGCTTCGAAAACGCGTACGCTTTCATCGATTTTTGTGGCAAAGCTTTCTAGTGCGTCCTTGGCCATCTGAGCTTCTGAAATCTGCTTCGTTAAATCTGCCTTTTGCCTGTTCAGATGTTCAGTCTTACTTCGTGCTGTCACCGCTTCACGAAGCTTACCGGTGACATCATCCCGTTCACCTTCCAGCCTCTGCAATAAGTTATCTGCTGTCTCGACAGACTTGCTAAGGTTGAACCGCCCCATTTCTTGCTCCGTTGGGGGTCGAAGCAGCGTGACGAATCCGTGCCCATTCCCGGCAAGCCACTTTGTTTCAGAAAAATGGGCAAATTCTTTCTGTGGCTCCTTAATCTGTAGCGGGAAAGAGGCGTACAGAGGCCTGAACAAGGACCACCGTATCGCCCTGGCCACGCGCTCAACGCTGCCGAGATCCCATGGCGATACTGGAAGATAACCGAGCGGCGCGATTTGGCTACTTTTCAAGTCATGCTTAAGAGAGTGGATCCGCTCACTGACCGCGGTTGTCATTTTGTTGGAAGAAAAGGCTTCCGGCGATGACGGGTAGAGAAGCAGCGTGCTGTCAAGGCCAGCTGATGGGCTCTCAAGTTCACCAAACAGATCGCCCAACACCTTCTCTTCCATTTGGACGAGCGAAGATCCAAGGGGCACGATGCGAAGCACTTGTTTACACCCTTGCTGCACGAGGAAGTTATCCTCCTCGTCCCACGACAGGAAACAAGAACCGCTAGGACCGGTCAATTCCAGAGAACAGCCCCGCCTGATTGCAATATCACAAGCTTTAGGCTCAAACCCCAACTGGCTGAACGCTCTTGCGGTCAGCAAAAAACAAAATTTCACTATATTCCGGAACAGTTCCTGGTACTGTCGATAAATTTCCGAAGGCGTTTGCTGCCTGTTAACCCCCAGCTTGACATACGCCTGCCAAAGCGACGCCACATGCCTGTAGTGCTCATCGTTCGACAGGATATTCGTCATTTTGATTGACGTGCCAACGCTCGAACGACGCGGGATGGCCCGATAGAGTTCCGTGTCTTTCAGCCCAGCAACCCGTCTCTTATATGTCTCAAGTTTCTTGATCGTGTTCCTAACCTGCACAAGCCCTTCGTTGGCGTTGACCGATTTCCCCCATAGAGAATAGATCCTTCTTGCACGCCCCCAAGTGGACCCCTTGGAGACAGAAAAGGTACTATCACTAGCTTCAACGAACATTTTTTCAAGCCGGCGAAGCTCATTGATGCGGGACAGAAGATACTCCAGGATCAGGTCAGCAAGCCTAACGCATACCCGGTTCTCGTAGATGTCCAATTGGTCATATCGAACTTGCGAAAGGATCCGCTTGGGGACGACCGACCGCAGGGTCGGCCTTTCCCAGTCCTCAGTGTGCTCCGCGAGGTAAGCCGCTGCATTGTTGGGGATTCGGCGGCTCTGTGACACGTTCACGCGCTCGATTTCGACGCGCAGGTGTGCCCTCGGTCGGCGACAGACCTCCTCGAGATGGCAGAGCTCCCTGCCGATCTCGATATCCAGAGGTCGCATCGCGACTCGCTCCGCAAGCCCTGGTACCAGTGGCGAGATTTCAAGCCAGTCGAACCAGCCGGCGCCTTGATCGACAAGTTCGGACAGTTTACATCCGATGGCATTGATACTTCCCGCCTCGATCTGTTCCGGGTACTGGCCTGTCGCATACGTTCCGGCCCCTGCCAAGCCGTCCAGCCCGGTGAGCCGCCAATCCCTGGAGAGATCGGAGACGAGAAGATCCCCATCGGCAACCCGCACGGAATTCAGAAAGACCGGTCTGTCTCCCGGGCGCAGTTGCCAACGGCCGTAGAGAACAGTGCCCTTGGGAGCCTGGTGATCGGTCCTGGTTATGCGGTCTCGGAAAAGTGACATCGATTACTCATCGTCACCGGAACCGAGGCGCCTAAGCTCGTCCGCGATGATGGCCAGGGAGTGGGTCGGCTTGCCCTTTTTATCCAGTTCTTTCCACGATTCCTGCACCAATGTCTGCAATTCGACAAGGTGCTCCATCCGGGTGTCATGCCGGTTGCGTATCTTCCGCAGGAGCTTCGTAGCGAGGATGTGGTCTGTTGCCTCGCCCACGCTCCCTCCTGCTGCCACCACGACGGGGACGAAATCCATCATCTGTCGCTCGAGACGATTGCCCCAGCCAACCCTAAACTTCCTGCCGAGAAACTCGGCAAACTTTTCATCGAGGAACTTGTACGCGTGCGTCCCGTGCTTTCCGTTTTTCTCACGGGCCTGATCGAAGGCCCCCTTCAACGATTCGAAAGCGACCGGATTCCGGTGGTGTGGTCGTTGCGGAGCAAACTCCTCCCGGTTCCTTGGCAGTTCCATCACGTGGCCGCGGTCATATGTCTTGTCAGCAAAGTCCTTAGTCGTCTCGTCGTGATTGGCAGTGCCGACAAACCACACATTCCTCGGGATCAGCAGTGTTCTGCCATTTGTCATCAGTTTCGGTGCCGGCTCGACTGGTGCGGTCATCAGGTCAAGTTTCTGCAAATGAGGCTCCTGCTCGAGTGCCGAAAGGAGATCAGCGAAGTATTGCTCGGGGTGTGACAGGTTCATTTCATCCAGGACGACAATGTACGGACGGCCATCATAACAGGGAGACTGTGCTTCGTAGAGACCTTGCAAAAACTCGCTTTCGTAAAACCGGCGCTCGAAGGCGTTGAAGTGACCTACCAGGTCCTGCCGATCGCGCCAACCGGCCTGAACCTCAATCAGCTTGAAACCGGCCCCTACTGCCCGAGAGAACGCAATGGGCAGGCTGGTCTTGCCCGTCCCGCTGATCCCTTGGAGCAGGTGCAGCCGGCTCATGGCCAAGCCACCGAGAAAACAGCGAAGGTCACGAAGGGAATAGTATAGGGGATTCGAAGCATCGGGATCGCTGGCAATTCGATGCTGAAGATCCGTCGTGAATTCTGACAAATCGATCGCATCCTCTTGCAGATTGACGGAAGAGCGCAGCGCCTTGTCCTCGTCCATTTGCATCAAGGCCGGGAACGGGCTGACTCCATCCGAGCGGCGGATGCGATCTTCGACATCGGCTCTCAACTCCTCCAATGCGGCTTGGAGTAAATTGCGACTGGTTTCAAGCGCTTTTTTCTGGTCGCGCAGCGTTTCCACCTCGGTGACTGCAATCTCGCACAGTCCCAATTTCCTCTCGAGCTCCAGCTTCTCCTGAGTCAACCGATACTGCTCCCCTTCCCAGGCCTCCCTTTCTCGCTCAAGCAACGCAAGGCGCTCAACGGCAGCTAGATTCGGTCGTGCCGCCAATTGTTTTTCCAGTTTTTGGCAGCACTTTACACTCTCGTTCAATTCGGCCAGCACCTGCTCCGGAGACTTGTTCCCGAAGCGGCGGTCCGACTCCTCCCGCTCGCGAAGGATCGCGTCAAGACGGTCCCGGTCGGCCGAGGCGCTCGATAGCCGAGCGTTGAGCGCCTTGATTTCAAAGTTCAGTGCTTCTTCCCTGGCCGCCGCTCTCTGTTCCGTGCGCTGCTCCAGATTCTTCCGTTGTTCTTCGATATCTTGGCGCTCAAATTCGAGCTTCCTTTTTGCTCTCTCGATGTCAACTAGCTGAAGGTGAAGTTTTTGCTCGTTTTTCTTCAATTCTTCATATTCACTCTCGAAACGGCTTTTCATCTCGGCCTCATTCCGGCGCAAAAGCTCCTCATGCTCTTCCATCCGGTGGGCCAAATCTCGTTCCAAGGCCAAGCGTTCTTCCGCGACAACCTTTCGGCAGTCGCCTATTTCCTGGCGCACAAGGCGCGCCTCTTCCTCCAACAGACGAAGGGATTCGCGGCGCTCCGTTATAAAACCAGCCTCGGCATTGAGCTCGCGTTTTTTCAATGCCTCTTCCTGGTCAAGAATCTCCCTTTGCTGCGCATCCAGCGCCGTTCGTTCCTCTTTCAACTCTTTTTCCTGCCTGTCGAGCTCTCGCGACCTCTCGCGCTGCGACTTTTCCTGATCGGAAAGTTTTACGCGCTCTTTATCCAGTTCCTCCTTGAATTCATTCGCACGCTTCTCTCTTTTTCTGCACAATTCCAAGGCCTCCTGCGCCTTTCTTAGAAGCGCAGGCAAATTGGTCATCTCAGGGGTGATCGTCATAGTGGAAACGGCATCGATATCCACATCCGCAGCCTCGGCGATGGCTGACTCGGAGACTTCATTGACGGCTAACAACTCCTGCGATGACGGTGTCTTTGATTCAACCTTTGGAGCCGAAGGTGTGGCGCCGGAGGAGTTCCCGTTAGTGCCCACCTGCCCAACTCTGTCCCTGTTCTTGTTTTTGTTCTTGTTCTTTGACATAACTTCTTCCTCCCGCTCCACGTCATTGAGTCAGTGGCAACTCGTAGATGTCCCTGATGATTTGATAAACGCTATCGACACCAACCTGAATCTTGGCCCGGCTTGTCGTCAGTTGACCGCTTTGCCCGAAGTGCGCTGCATCGTTGACAACATCAGTGATAGAGGCTAATCGCTCCAGCAAGTCTGGGCACCGTTTAGCTGCAGACCTTAAGGGATGGCTATCAACCCTTGCCGCCGAAAGCATGCTGACGACTATGGCTGCACGTAGCTTCCAAACCTTTCCCGATGAGGAGACAGCCTTGATGTCACTGGGTTTTGCTACGGCCAGTGAGGCCGGTAGCGGAGTGACGAACCCCATGCTCGACGCTGAAGAGTTGTAGACCTTTTTGACATACTCGGCATGCTGCCAGTTCTTCTCGTCCTTATAAAGTGCACGCCAGACCTGCTCGTCCGGGAACATCGCCAACATGTGGCCAAAAACCCCCTCCAAGACGCGGCGTGCGGCATTGAGCGTGTCTCTGAATTTGTGTTTAGGACAGCTCTCGTCAAGTAATTCCACTTCCTGGCGGCAGCACTCCATCTCAACTACCACCTCAAAGAAAGGGAGCTGTTCTAAGGTTGCGCCGAGCCTTGAAATGGCTTTGGCGCGGGCATCAACTTCAATTTCCCGGTGCCACTTGCGTTGATCTTCCAACCTATCGCGATTTTTCTCGCCGACGAGCCTGTCCAGCGTCGTCCTTAACCCTGGGTAGTCAGGGAGTTGCTCTTCTATTCTTTTTTTCAGCCGGGCACTTACCCCCAAGCCGAAGGGGTCACAGGCATACCAGTCCCACACATCCATTTCGGCCTGGGGCAGATAGATGTACGTATTGAGAAAGCAGGGGGTGGGCTTGTCTTCCACCATCGAAACACGGTCAAGGCAACTGCTGCTGATAGGTGTGGAATCTTCTTCACCATCGTTCTCGCCGCGCATGTTTTCATCGGCATCCGAATAGCGCGCGGCCCGATTGTGCCGCCGGGTTACCGTCACGATTTCAGCGGCCTCCGGCGTCTGCGGCGGGCCGAGTGCCTTCGGTAAATGCATGTAGGTCGGCTGCAAATAGGGTTTCCCCTTTGTACCAAGCACCAGAATCGGGAAGCCCTTTTCTCCGTACTGTAAATTGACACTGTCGAGCTTACTCTGCTCGACAAAGCGCGGCCAGAGTTGCCCGCTCCAGGGGTCCTGAAAGACATAGCCGACAACGGTTTTGTGATCTTCGATGGTCTCATGAGCGAGTAGATCGAGCCCCTTTTGGGTCGGTATGCCGTGGCTGTCGACAAGAGCCTTCATCTGCAGCTCGAGCATTATCTTTGCTACCAAATCCGGGTGCAGGTGGAGCCGACCGCCGACCTTTTCCCGATTCACAATACCGATGCGGCACATCCCCAGCACCGCCTTTTGAAAGACGTTCAGCACTTTATCCCGAGGTTCAGGTGCTACGACCTGATAGCGCCAGGCGGGCCAGAGAAGGTGCTGGCGCTTATCGAATGGAACGTGCGCTCGCGGTCGGAAGTTGTGAACGGGAGAATTACGCTGAAAGTCGAATGCCATGCTCCCCCCCGCACAAATCATGGAAAGCGATCAATCCCGGAATGGCCTCAGACGCATCATTCACCGTGAGCATCCCTTCGTCACCGACAACAATCAGTAGCCTCTGTTGTCTACTCATCGCAACGCACAAACGATTTTCGAGCATGAGATGTCCGAATTTCCTGCGAAGGGTTTTGCCCCCCCCCGAAGGAAACTCATTGCTTCTTGTCATCGAAAGGATAACAACGTCGAATTCCTTGCCCTGGAACGCATCCACCGTTCCCACCCGCAATCTGTCCTTCAATTTCCCGTTGCTGTCCAGGAGTTCGCGCCATGCCGGAGCGACCGCAAACGAACCGTTGTCAAGTTGTTCAGTCAACCCGTTCATGGAGAGAGCTTTGTTGATTTCATCGACCTGCGCTGAGTAAAAGCTGATGATCCCGACGGAAAGATCCGATCGCAGCTCCAGCATGCGCTTGGTTTCCTTGGCGATCCACCTGGCCTCGACTGGACGGAACTTGCTCTGCTTCCCCTTTTCGGAGCCGGCGCTGTAAGGGATGTTCACCCAAGCCGCAACGGCATCACGGTAACGCTCCAACCCATGCACAAAGTCAGAGGCAGGGCGTCCGGAGCGGAACGACTCCCCGTGTGGCTTGTAGAACGTGTCGCTGACAAAGTCGCCAAGGATTGGGTGCATGCGGTACTGGACGTCAAGCGTGACAGTCCTCTTGATCCCATCGACTCTTTCCCTCTCGCGCATATCTTCAAAAAGGCGCCAGAACATACTCTTGCGCAGAGAGTCACGCGTCGCTTCCAGTACCGACTCCTCAAGCTGGAGTTCGACATCCGGTTCAAGAATGTGTGGGAGTTGCCTGTGGTCACCGACAAGAATGATCCTTCGCTCTGCACACGACAACGGGATCAGGAGATCGAGGGGGTTGGCTCGGGCCGCCTCGTCGACAACCACGTTTTCAAAAACGATGGAATTGGGCTCGGCTTCCCAGAGAGAGGCGCTCTCCCCCCCTTTAATGATCGACATGCGATAGCCAACAGCCTGCTGGCAGGTGGCGGCGAGAACGGCCGTGTACTCTCTGATCGAGTCGCGCATAGACTCGCTGTCGTTTTCCAAATCGTCGAGGTATTCGGAGAGGACGACCTCTTCCCCACCGGCGGTCTGCCGCGCTCGCTGGTACAACGCCTCAACGGCTTCCACGAGAAGTGCTTGGACATCGTCATTGACTAAGCGGACCCCGAGGGGGCGTTGGTCCCCCTGCAATCGATCGAGAAGCACGCCCTTGAGTTGTTCCAGTTCCTGCAGAAATGGGGGAGGGGCATCGGGATCGGGCCATTCCGCAGCCCTCTCCAGCAGCGCGCGCTCCTGCTCATCGAGCTGGCCGTTGCTATCGATTCGGCTGAGAACCCGATAGGCACTTTGAGGACCGTCATCCCCAAACGTTGTTGGCTCGACCCGCAGGCCGCGTACGGCCTTCATTGCGAAGTCGGTGTCTTCGGCTGCAAGCCCCCCTTTTAATAGATGCCCTTTCTGAAGCTGCAGTTGAAGGGTAAGAAAACGGTCCTTCAGCTCCGCCTGGAAATGATCACCTCCCTCACTCCTGACGGAAGCCAGGGCTTGGATCGCATCCTCCATCCCGGTCGGCGATCCAACGTATGCAGCCGCAATGTCCCTCACCCGTTTGAGGGCCTCTGTCACCGGCCGTGTCGGGAATTGCGCCAAATCAGCGCGAACCGCGTCCACACGTTCTTTTCGCCAACGTTCGAAACCATCGTCCTCTGTATCTTGCCCGCGTCTCCGGCCAACCTTGATTGCCGGCAATCCGTAGACCACGGTTCTCTCTGCGGCATTTTCAACGGCATCATGCTGGTAGCTCGTCAATAGTGTCTGCCCGGAAATCCCCCTTGATTCTTCGGCTATCTCGGCAAGCCGAGACTGCAGGGCAGCAATGACCATGGTCTTGCCAGTACCTGGGGGGCCTTGAATCAAGGCTATATCAGGTGTGTTGATAGCTACTTTCAGCGCTTCTATCTGGCGTGCCGTCGGTTCGGCACCAAAGGCTGCCTTGACGGCTCCGGATAGCGGTTGCCAAGTTTTCCCTCGGCGTTCATGAATAGGTGCGCGTTCGATGATAAGGCCGAGTTCTGGCATCCTGCACTCTGCCGTAACGATGCTTCTCAGCGCGAGTTCCCGTCTCTTCAGACGCTTTCTGTCCCCACTGAGGCTCATGAAAATGGCACCGTCCCGGGGGGGGATGGTGTCATCGTCACCCCTAGAGGAGGACAGATCGATGGTCTTGGCATTCAGGTTGTAAGCGACAGGTTTCCCAACGAAAGCGACTCGGCTTTTCTTCACCTCTTCGCCGGCACCATCCCTACCCCCGGAAGAGTGAAGCTCCGAGGGAGGGGCTTCGGCGACCTCAAGACTGACATCCTCATTGTCGAAAATTGCACTCAACACAGTATCAACATTGGGGGCGTCTTTGAGGCTAAAACGCCAAATGCCTTCCCGCAACAGCTCCGGCTTCCCCTTGTAGGATAGCCAGCCAAGGGCGCGAGCACGCTTTAAAATGCTCTCCCTTTCGATATGGTTGTAATCACCCCACAGTTTGAGATAGCTGCCGGCGCCTGCAACCATTTGGTCCAGCATGCTCCTGGCGGTACCACGAAACTGTCCGGCCATGGTGAGGTCGCAAAAACGGATATTCCCTTGAACGAGGATCACCGGTCTGCGTTCTTCCAACCGGTCGGAGCGTTTGCTCTGGACGATGCGCGTGACGAGAAGCCGATTCTCCTTGGTGCGGCTAACATCGATGGAGATACCGACGCCGTGAAGACGAAATGCGGTTTTTTTCTCCCCCTGAAGGTCTGGGCTCCCGGTGAGCAAGGCCCTGATCAGCCCTCCGGGCTCGAACGGCACGAGCAAGACCCGCTCCGTGAGCCAATCGACAACGCCGGCGACATTGATAATCTTATCTTCCCGCCTGCGCACGTCTTCTACGACTTTATCGTCGATTCCCAAGTCGACGGTTTCTGGCCACTCGTATCGCGCGGGGAACTCATGGATTTGTAGCGTTATCCGTCGTGTTTCCACCTTGGTGGGCAGCGCTGCAGCTACCCAGCAGATTCGCGGCAATCCTTTTGATCTCAACCGTCCGAGGGTCTCGTTGTCTCCCGGATTTTCCCCCGTTATGGAAATCGCATGATCACCGACTTTCATAAGCAGCTCATCAGTTGTTTCGTTGAAGAACAGGAAGACTTCCGTCTTGGGGCGAACCTCTAGCCCAAACGCGTCCCCTCGGGCTGGCCGCACGCCAACCGCAGTCATCCCTCCATGTGGGACCTGATGAACGTTCATGACGGACCCCCAGGATGAAACTCGAACCGTACGACCCGATGCACTTCTGCCTTGTCGCCAAGATGTAAATAAAGTGAAGATTTCCTCGGTTCGAGCTTCGTCGTGACGGGTCGTAAGCCTAGATCCATCTGTTTGGTCCTGGATGCCGATATGAGGCAATAGCTCGCGCCATCTAGAGATTTTAGGGACAGAACGTCCCCTGACAGACTCAATTCGACCAGCTCCCTACAATGAGACCCAGGAGTTGACCCGAAGGCCAAACGGCTATCGATGCGAAGGGGTACCTGCTCATCCATGATCGCGATCTCGGCGATAACAGGTTTCTTATCCGGACGCTCCAATACTTCCTTGCCCTCACCAAGAGAAGGGTCCCAGAGGTAAAAGATAATGCGGACAAATGTTGGCCGTTGGTGGTCGCACCATGGGCAGTGCGCTTCGTTGTAGTAGTAGCTACCGCCGCAGCTTGGGCAATTCAAGGTGCGGTCGGCGGATGCGTGCAGTCGCTCAGCCCATTCGGCAATGCCCGGCCGCTTGGTTGGCTCGTTCAACCCCTCTTCGAAAGATCTGCGACACAGTTTTCTGAGTTCCGGCGACAACACCATTTCTCGCGGGATTCCGCTGTGGCAGCGGTTCAAGTTGTCACCCTCGTGCTCGATCCACGGGAGCTCCCCCAACAGGGCTTTTTCCTCCAGACAAGGCTCACCTTCCGTCACGTAATCTCCAATCAGTGGGTGAGCCAAGGTGAGTGTTTGAAACGCCAAGACTGAAAATGCGTGTGCATCTGTCAGTGAGTTGACGCCCGAGAGCCCCTTCAGAAGTTCGGGGGCCCCATAACTCGGGGTGTAAATCGTCTGCGCGACCGGAGAAGAGGAGTAAGTAAGGTTGTCGGCATCGATAAAGGCGACTTCCTGTGCATCGACAGACTCTGACACGAAGATGTTCGCCGGGGACGGATCACCGTAGACCAAGCCCTTGCTGTGGAGCTTGGCAAGTATGTCGGCCGATTTTGCCAGAAGTCGAAGACGCCTTTTGAGTCCACCCCCGGAAAAATACCATCTCACGAGGGACGGCGTACCCTTCGGGACAGCGGCCAGCGTCTTCAATGGCACCATCCCCGACATCAACTCCATGACGTAGCCTAAATACGGGCTACGCAGAACTGCCAAAGGTTTGGCAATGGCAACATCCTGAAGGGGGAGGCGTTTGACAAACGTAATCTGATTTTTCAATCGCTCCCGCTGTGCCGAGGTCCTGTTTATGAGAATTTTGACGGCAAGTTTGCCCCCCTCGACTTCAAAAACAGTCCCCTGACCGCCACTCTTTGGGGATGCGGTAGCGCTAAGGGGATAGCGGTGGCCATGTAAATCCACAACCTCTTTGGGCGCATTACTCATGGCTCGCTGCACTCTCTTTCATCCACAGAATGACCAAGGTTTTGTCGTCAATATGGTGAGGAGTTGGCCACTCCCTCAGTTCTCTCCTGAGCGAATGCCAGCGCTTTAAAGGAGGCATCGCGCCGAACTCCTCGAGCAGCCAAATTACAAAGTCATCGACCCTATCTGGTATCAAGTCATCAGAGATACCGTCTGTTGCCAAAAGAACGATTGCTTCTCCCGTGACGCGAAAGTCCTGCAGGGTCCAATTGCTGACCTGGAGATTTTGCCCCAAAGCTCTTGTATTATTTGAAAAGTTGTCCCCGCGCTGGCCGTGAATCCATTCCGTGTCCTCGCCACCCCGCTTTATGACCGCCATTCCATCTCCCAACCCGCCAATCAGCAAATTGCCATCGGGGCGTTTCAGAGCGAACAAACAGGTAGCTTTGCTGGCGCCAGGCGGAAATGGCAATACAAGTCTCTGCCAGGTCGGCTCAATCTGCGTGATCAGTTCAGTTGGCGTGCCGCCCGAAAGTTTGCTCCACTTTTTGACGGATTGAACAACAGCCTCGCACGCACACTTCGCACCGTGTCTTGCGTGAGGGCATGAACCTACTCCGTCACTGACGACGATCAGGTCGCCGAAAGCCCCCTTGGCTCTCATCCAGGCGTCTGCATTGGGCATGTGCCTGGCCCTGTGATAAGGCCCCGCCTCGGAGGCCCCGAATGCAAGGGTTTCCCCTCTGCTAGAAAACGTCTTCATCGAAATCGATCGGGTCGCTCGGAATGAAGCTGTCGGGGTTTACGCTGCGTGAGCGCTCCGTCACGCTCATCGTGACCCACTTGAAAAACTTTTTGATCTGTCGAACATCTTGTGCAGAGAAGACCTTGCCGTTTGGATCCGCCAAAAAAGCTGAAAGCATTGTCATGTCGGCATCATCGCCGATTCCCAAAGCAAAGCGGCTGGCCTTGGAACCACGCGGAGAGGACAAAAGGTCTTGCAACGGCTGTTGCCAGTCATCGGTAGGTTGACCGTCAGATACCAGGATCAAAGTCGGCGAGTAGGACCGGCTGGGTATCTGTTGCCGATCCTCGATCAACTGAAGAGCGGT
Source organism: bacterium (assembly GCA_009724975.1). Lineage (GTDB taxonomy): Bacteria > Desulfobacterota > Deferrisomatia > Deferrisomatales > BM512 > SCTA01. Next base: position 12,103 of record SRXB01000002.1, read on the forward strand.
ATTAAGGGCCGCACCTAGAGGTGTAGCCCCGGCTGCAGTCATTCTTTGCCATGAGGTCTGTCCTGCAGGTGTCAGGGCTTGATGGAGTTGCCCCCCATTTTTGCCGAAAGTGATGGTGGCCACATGGATTTCTGCCCTGTGGTCATCCTCACTGGCAAATGTCCGCAGCATTTCCTCGATGGAGTCATTGAGCACGTCAATTTTGCCATTTGTGCTCATACTGCCACTGACGTCAGCAAGAAGGATCACAGGGAGTGGGCGAGCGGTGCCGACGACGAATTCCTTTAGTTTGCTCATGTTCATTTCCTCAGTTGAGTTGTCTGTCGAGCCAGTTTCTGATTGTTCGCTCAGTCACATCGCAGAGACTTTCTACTGGGACTCCGCGCGACTTCGCGATCCTCCGGATTTCTCCCGCCAGATATCGCCTGAACTCACCTTCAATCTGGGCGCAATCGATGGCCCCCGCAGACTGCAGCACAAGGTCAAGCGGCTGCCGATCCGCAAAACAGCGCGCGACCCGCGGGGCGATCGCTTCCGTTTGTCTCTGTGTCGACGAGGAAAAATCGAGAGCTGATAACGCCTCGTCGATCGCCTGGTCGGGAGATAATCGGGTTTCCTCATCGCTGCGGGCAGCCAGGAAATGGTAAGCGACTTGATAAAGGGTTCGGAGATTGCCAGGGAGAGGATGCTGCTGCAAAAATCGCACAATCTTGTTGCTCTGCGCTTTACCGATCGATCTCGATCTGTGCGGGACACCGGAACGCTGGGCCGCGTTCTCGTAGACCTGCTCCCAGAGCCAAGGGATATCCTCTGGTATGTCCCGGAGAGCTGGGAAGTGGAGAACGAACGTGCTGATCCGATCAAGGAAGTCGCGATCAAGACGGCTTTCCAAAATGTCCCAAGGGAGATTGGTGGCTGTCAATAAGCGAAAGTTGCTTTCCACAGGCTGGTTGTCACCAAGGGGGTAGTACCGTTTTTCCTCCAACGCCTTTATCAGGAGTCTCTGGACCTCCTTTGACACGTCACCGACTTCGTCCAGAAAGAGCGTATCGTTGTTGGCTTTAGAGAGAAGGCCTTCCTTTTTGAATTTAGCGTCCGTGAAGGAGCCCTTCGCATGGCCGAAGAGTTCTGACCGCATGGTTTCGGGCGTATACTGGCCACAGGCCACGGCGGGCCACTCGGCCCCCTTGCCATTCTTGAACTGACTATGAAGTCTGATCCAGCTTCCCAAGGTGGTTTTCCCGGTGCCGCGTTCGCCCAGGATAAGGATCGGTACGTTCAATTTGGCATAACGGGCAGCTTTTTCATAAAGTGCGATGAGAGCCGCAGACCGAAAGAGCCGACGGTCCCATAGTATCTGTTGTTCTGAGGTTTCGACCTGTAATGGTCTGGTGGAAACGAATTTTTTGTAAAACGTATCGATACCGATTTCTACGTTCCCAATTACCTGCCCATCTGGTCGCTCGCCTTTTCGATAGGATTTTACAAGTCGGAGCGGCGGAGCGATGAAACCCGTTTCCGCCATCAGTACCCAAATAGTGTGCATCGACGGGGTTCCGGGGCTCACATGGATAATGAGCTCGCGGTTTAGATACTGCTGGCGAAGCCGCGGAAGCTGATCTTCTAGAAACTCAAAGATGCTTTTGTGGTCGGTCGGATCGTCGGAATGCCAGCAGAGGGTTCGGGCCTTGATCCCACTGTCGCGTTTGCGAATTTCACCTATTGTTTCTTCAGCCGTCTGCTTCTCCTCAGTACGTCCTGAAGAATCCTGACGGTAGAGTAAAATCACGTCCTTGACGGTACCGCGCAGAGGCGACCCCTCGGAGAAAAGCAGGTTCAATGTGGGCCCCGGTATGGGGACTCCGTCAACGAGACGATAGCTCCTGGATTCGCGTTGCCTCTCAAACGGGTCATTGTTGAAGGCGGCCCATGATATGAGGACGGCGTCTTTATTTGTCACTGGAAACAGGCCTCCACCGACAGAATGTCTTTGAATGACATCATAAAAACCAGTGGGAAAATCTATGCTGCCGCATGACCATGAAAATAATCGTCGCTTTTATTGCTTTTCCGCCAGACTTTCCCATACCGGGGTTTCAGCCCACGGAAATTGTGATTACGATAGGCAGTGAGGACGGTGCCGGACTGGGAGCAAACCACGTGAATGCCCTCGCACCTTTCAAGATTAATCCCCAGGTCCCTTTGAAATTTAATTTCCTTGATCCCAACTACGTAAATAATTGCCCCCCGAATTTGGATCGCCCGCCCATAAGTAAGAACGTTGTCAATATCGCTACTGCGAATGTGTCTGTCACTCATCCTCTCCAAAGCATGCTTAGTCAAAATCGCTTCGACGTCGCCCGACCACTCCGCATTGTGTCCTTGCATGGTTCACCTCCGTGGATGGATGTTGACCATTAATTTTGCCAACAGCATGCCAAGAGGATCGAAAAAAATTAATTCATAAATATCGACATGTTAGATATGCATGAAGAGATCGGTCACGATATTATATCAAAGTTTTCGGAAAAATAATTCCACTATAATGAATTTTATTTCCGCAATGCGTTGCGTTGTTATCCTTTCCAAGGCAACGCAAGGAAGGACTCGTCCGTCGTTTTTGCGATCACGCCAGAGTCGGCGAGAAGCAATAAAGCCATGTGCAGCCTGTCGTCGCCGATGAACGGTTCGAGCCGCTTGCTGACCATGGGGGTCAACCCTTCCTCCTCAATGGTGAGGCGAAGTCTCTGCCCGTTCCCGTCAAAGCGGCTGGCGGCGACTCCAAAGTGCTGACTCAGTATCAAGTTTTCGAGGAGGTACAGGAGGAAATCGTTTAACGGGCGCCCTGCCCATTTGTCGAGAATATCGCACCAGAAACTGAGCGAGACCCTGTCCCGTCCGCCGATGCTCAGCTGGGGTGGGGCACCGTAACCGTCTCTGATTAGGCGCGTTAGGTGGGCACACGTCGCCAACAGCTTAAGGGCGACGGGAACCAAGTCGTCGCTGTTGTTCTTTAGGGCATCGAGTAAGACGTCGATCTGTCTGAAAATGCAATCCTGCGTGGGGATGGCAAACGAATTCAAGTAGTCATCGAGGGTGGGGTACCGTTGCCCCAGCGTGGAGAGCAGGTCTCCCGCGACTTGCATTCTAACGAAGAACTGGGGGTGTCCCTTGATCGCCGTCAGTGCGGACCGGAGGATATCCTCCATGCTTTTTTCGCTTTCGTACAAGACCCTGTCCTCAACCCAGGCGAGCAGAGCCTCGAAGCCGAGCCGCTGGGCTTGTCTGGTCTGCAATATCAGCCAGGCGAGCCAAGCGTCCTTCACCGAGTCGTCAACCCCCACGAGGCCGTGGCCTTCAACGTGGCGATAAGCCATAGCCTGCCGAATCTGGGCCAGAGTCATGGGACTGCCGGCAGCTTCCATGATCTTGAGGAGCCAGGAGATTGTCAGGCTTCTTCTGGCGATCTTGTTCTTCCCCCCGACGGTGCTCTGATCGTAGAAACTTTCGCGGAACGCGGCCCGCTCCTCATCGGAAGGGGTTCTCACGTCCCAAGCCGGGAGGAGACTCTCAGCGAGGCACTCGTCCCCCGAAAAAAGATCGAGCCCTATGAGCGCTGAATAGCCCTCACACTTCGCAAGTTCCCGGTCTAAGGCCTGGGCGAGCTTCACGCCGTGGCCGCGCGTCCTGTAAAAGTTCTTCTTGACGGGCTCGATGAAACCGAGCCCCCCCGTTGTCTTTGAAGCCGGGCCGTAGGTAGGCGCGGCGAGCAGGCTGGTGTTGTCCGGGCTACGGCTCCAAGCATCGAAGGACAAGTCCACGTCCCCCGAAGGGGTCGGGGGGACTGACGTGATCCCGGGGATCCCTCCCGGGTCAACGCCCCTGTGTCCCCAGGTAAACAGGATTTCGGCTTTCTCCTTGAAACGGGTCATTTGCTCGTCCGTGGGATTCTGGATTTCCAAGTGCTGCGCCTGTTCGTGGAACTTCCAATAAATCCAGGAGATCACGCTAAAAACTCGCACGTAGCGCGTGTAGTTGTTAATCCCGGGCAAGCACTCGTCCATCATGTCGAGATTGGCTTGACGCAAGCCTAGGAAATCGACCCCGCTTGACTCCTGCTTGAGCGGCGCTGAAATAAACGGCCCGATGGGAAGAGTTGTCGTCATGGTTCAAGGTCCAGGATGATTTGGTTGCACTGTGTGCATTGCGCCAACCGCGTGTATTTCAGGTTGTGCTTCTGCTTTTCCACCAACGTCACGTAGCATTTTGGGCAAATCCCCTCGCTCTTCCCTTTGAGTTTCTCGAGGAAAAATACCTTGCCCTTTGCGATTTTGGCTTTTGCCAAGAATTCCTGGCCGACGGGCCCCTTGAAAATGAAGGCGGCCCCGTCAAGCGGAGCCCCGGCATTGTAGTTCGCAATCTGCTCGCTCAGGAGGCTGCGAGTCGTCTTTGTCCCCAACACGTCTCGGAGTGCCTGGCTTAGGTCGACTGGCTGCTCGTCCGTCAGAAACTCGGTAAAACCGACGTTCACGTCATCAATAAGCGCCTCTCTTGCAACGTCGACGTCGACCTCCCCGCCCCAGTAAGATTCCAGAGCTTCGTGGAGCCTCGTCAGACGTTCTCCCCTCTCTTCATCGTCATCAGTCTGGGCAGCTACAATGGCGGCGTTGGTGACGAAGTGCTGCTCCAACGCGCCCGACTCGTCCTTGGAATACCTCTCCCGGGAAACCGCCCAGAGCCACTCGTTGACGAACTTCGTGGCCTCGTCCCGCTCCTTGAGCCGCCGGTACATGTACATCGACACTTCAAACCAGATAACCAGTGCGGTTTTGACGACCTCTCGATCCGTGGCGCCCCTGACGGCACCTCTCATGACGCTGGAAAAATTATCAAAACTCGTCTTCAGGGCTCTCTGGTCCCGGTATTCCTGTTTTTTCTGTTTACCGGTTTTCTTTCGACCGTCGATTTCATCGGGGTCCACTTCTATGTCCGTGTCCTCACCCCTGTTGTGCCCCAGGAGAATCCGCCGAACCTGCGCCAGAATATCCCCTCGCCCGTGGGTGCCGAATGGCGTGGGTCCATCGTTGGGGTCGATGGGCGTGCCGTCCGGCGCGATCAAATCCAATTCGATCGTGACCGCCTGCTCGAGTTTCTCGCCACCCGGCACGGCCTCTTTCTTTCTCGCGTGCTTGATGGGGGTACGAAACGCTAGGTGGTGCTTCCCCGCACTGATCGCCAAAAAATCCAGCAGGGCGACCTCGTCATCGACAGTTTCCGTGCGATTGATAAAGCGAACGAAAGAGCGGTATTCCTTCGAGAGCCCGAGGATATCCTCGTGGTTCACCCAACCGCGACCGGAGATTTCCTCTCTGGTCATCTTAAGCTGGAGACCTGGGCCGAACAGGATTTGCTCCGAGGCCTCGAGGCGGCAATGGAAGAGACCGTGGGAGTCGACCTCAACGGCAAACTCGAGGGAATCCCCCCCCTTGTTTTCCAGTAAGCCCTGCCACTCCCCCGGCTGCGGCTCCTGCGCCAAAACGACCCCCTGCAGCAGCCCGTCCTTTTTGAGCGACGCGTAGATGAGGCACTTGCCGCTGAGCCCGCTGGCCTTGTAGTCGAACTTGACCGCTTTCGACGGGAAGGCTGCCGGCTCCCACTGGAGGGCCTCGCCACCCTTGGGAGTCCTGCGGACGACGCCGACCTCGACGTTGTCGACGCTGCACAGGGCTTTACTCGTAGCGTTGACACTCCCCGTCAACTCGATGACTTCGCCACCCTCTGCACCGATTTGAAACCACTTCGCGTGCAGCCCCCTGTTCGCGGAGGGGACGACGGGCTTTTGGGCTTTCAGCGAGACACCCCAATGTGCTGACGAGTCAAAGGGGAAGTTGACTGCCTGTTTCGATTTGGTCGGCAAACCGATGCTTAGAGCGGTCGGTTTTAGGCTTTCGATGAGGCTCTTAACAGCCGAGCCGTCGTTGTCGTAATAGGGGGAGAGAATGTTGACTTCCCTGATTTTCCCAACCCCGGCGCAGAATTTGGCCATCTGCCCGACGATCGGCTCTGCGACCGTGTGCCAGAGTCTCGGTTGATCTTCCGGGGGGCTGGGGGCGGTTTTAGCCGCGCGCAGGGCTAGGGAGGAGAATTTATCAAGCCAGTCTCTTTCAGGGACAGCCCAGTTGTCCTTGATCGACAGGGATTCCAGGAAGTCAGCGAAGTCTTCAAAAGCCAGAGGGCTCAGATCGGGGGTCAGTATCTCGAAGACCTCGAGGTTTCTGCCGAACCCGCCAAACGTCACATTCCCGCTGCCTACGACCAGGACATCCCCCTCATCGGAAGCGAGATACATGCACTTGGCGTGGAAAACCCCGTTCGGCAAAGCCACCGGTATGAGCCGATAATCCTGCCCCACCTGGTGCGAACGGCGTTCGCTCAACGACATCTGGTAGCCGTCGGCGTCAGCGATCAGGTAAACCTCGCGGCACCCTTTCTTCCTGAGTTCCCTCATCACGAATGACTCGAAGAACGTCAAGCTCAAGGCGTAGGTCGTGAACAGCGCCTGCTTCCAGTTCCGATAGCCCAGGATCTCAGTAATAGAAAAGCCGTCCACATGTCCCCCTAGTTCCCGCATCAATAACAACTTCAAACCGCCTGCTGTAATGTTTGCCGTTCTTGGTCGCCGTCACTCCTCCCGTTCTTCCATTAAGCGTGAGCGGGCTTTCTTGCTTTGACTGCACCGATGATCAGATTGTCGACGATTTTCAGCGGGGAGGTATCCCATGGGAACTCCTCACTTCGACGGGCCCAGTGCTCTGTTGCGCTCGAAAATTCCTGGCTGGAGATCACCGGGACGAAGAACTTTTCGATGAGCCCCCGCATGAGATCCCATTGGCCGTGCAGGTCATTAGTGATGTTTTTGCTCCCGAGAAGGTGCGCCAACGTGTATTCCCTGTCGATCGGTGGCACGAGATTGGGGATGAGGTGGTGCATGACCTTAGAATTGCCGACGAGCCTCGTGCGGCTGGCCATCACGTCGATCCCCTCGAAAATCTCGCGTACGGCCCCCCAACGCGTCTCGTCCATCTGCGTGAGATCGAACTGTTGGGCTTCGTGGATCCTGGCCACCAACGCCTCCACGCTGCGCAGGAAACGCTCGAAGGGACGCATCTTCGAGCCCTTTCCTCCCATGCGGTGCATGCCCCAAGAGGCCAGGGTGGCATAGACATACTCGAGGTGGGAGGTTGAGCACGGGGTTTGGCGAGTTTCCAGCGCTCTTCGGTGAAAGTATAGGCTGGGCCCCCCGAACACTTCCGCCTCGTAGTAGGCGACGTGATAAGGCCCCAAGTTTTCGAGCAGATCGCGAACCTTTTCGGGAAGCCCCTGGCCGGGACGCGCTCGCCGGCGAGGCGCCTCGCCCCGCCGCACGGACTCCTCGCGAGGGGCAGCACCCCCATCAGCCAGGAGGGAAATCCTCATCGGACGGGTGCTAGTGTCACGCCGCAACCGCCGGTCGGTCCTGACGGCCGTGTAGATGTTGGCCAGGAGAGCGTGATCGAGGGAGGTGTAGTTGCCTTTCTCGACATTCTTTAGCTGCGAGTCCGTCCCATAAAACTCGGGATGACTTCTTTTGATGATCTCGTGGATTTCCTGGGGTGTGATGGGGGCTCTTGCATTCGCGATTATGGTTCTTAATAGCTCAGCAAAGTTCATGTATGCTCCCCCGATGGGCCGAAGCCCAGCCATCATTCAGCGCTCAAATGATGTGATCTGAAATTACGTGCATCAACAAGGACTTCTTGGAAAACAGCCTGTTGCAGATATCGCAACGCACCAATCTAGTTTCAGTCGAATTTTCGACGTGATTGTGGTGTCGGCATAAATGTTTTATGAGTTTTCGGTAATCGACTTCCATATTACAGTATGGGCATACAGGTTCAGCATTGTGAACAATCTGGTTATCATCTGGATCTTTTTCACGCCATCCACTTGTTAATTTTGTTTTTTTCTTTGCAGTTTTGTATTTAATAATATCAAATACCTTTTTTTCATTAAACAGCAAGACCACTTGTTTCTTTTCTCTTGAGAAACAAATTATCTCTCCAGCAAGGTCTGCATAGCCATTTTCAACTATCATCCGCAAATATTCGCCATTAGAGTGTCGTACGAGGAGTTGAGCAAACGATTCTCCTGAGGCTTGACTGGCCCTTACCACCAGACCAAGTTCTGGATCTAGAATTTGGTGCGCGGGGATAGCACTGACTACGGCCGGGGTGAAAGCCCCTCTAGATTGGTAAGAATCGAAGCACCCATGCCTTGGCCAAGGCCAGCCAAGGTCATCGACCCAGACGCTCCCTCCGTTGTGTCGAATAAAGAAGACATCCTCTCCGCAAATCGGACACTTGGATGGTGCACAGAATTCAGCTTCATCCCAGGCGTAAATCTTTTCCTGAAACCACCCTCTCGTAGGGTGTTCAAACCCGGCATTATAGCCTCCACCTCCTCCGAGGTGCCCCTCACCACCAAAACCACAGGTGCAGTTCAGGGAGTGGTTCCAAGCATTGCACATATACCCCTCGATAGTTATGCGACGCCTCTAGGTTCATCACTTATCCCCGGCACCAGCGGCGTGCCGGGCTCGGGCCTGAACACGGTCTCTTCCACCTCAAATAGGTCGTACTTGAGGATTTCGAAACCAACCGCTTCACACGTGCAGTCCGACTCCTCAAGGGTGACGACGCGGAGCCTGCCGGTCCCGGATTCCCTATCGACGGCGACGACGGGCACCTCGCCGCAGGACAGGGCAAGAACCCCCTCCGCCGGCAAGGGGATGGCCGATTGGGTAGCCGTCGGCACCTTGCCAATCCTGAATTCGGGAACTTCAGCGTCATAGACAAAGTTCAGCGACTCCTCCCAGCGCCATGATGCCAGAATTTCCAAGGCTGCGTAAATCGTGATTGTGCCTCCCTGCAACGAAAGGAGTTCGCCCAGGAGGTCAACCTCCTGCCGGGTGAACGGCACCGGGTTCTTCTTGCATACCGCGACATGGGCGGCAACGGCCTTTTCGGTTGGTTCGAGGTAGGAGAACCACTCCTCTCTCGTCAGGTTGGGGTCTATCTTGGATGCTTCGTCAAACGCCCTGCGCTCCTCTTCGGTGGGCAAGTCAGAGCGCCCGAGGACTGCCGATCTTGGGCAGCTGGCCCTCAATTCGAATAAGGGGAGCCCCTCGCCGATCGTCTGTGACATACCGACGGCGACCCTGGCGCGGGGCTTTCCCTCCTCGACATCATCCAGGTAGGCGCTCCAGAAAAAGGCCGTGTGCAGCCACAGGCTCTCCCAGTGGAACTTCTTCCGGTCCGGCGTGAACACGAGGTCAGGGACAAGCAGCAGGCTGTACCGCCAGAGGTAGCTCGCGAACGGGCTGCCGTCAGGCTCGTGGTCCTGAAGGGTCACGACGCGCAACAGGCCCGTGCCCTGGTCGCGGCCGACGGCGACCCCCCGCACATTGCCACCCTTCAGGTGAACGAACCCTATGTCCGGCAATGAAGGGCCCCAGTGACCGGGGCTCATCGCCGCCTGCCCGGGGGGCTGAACGAGCCCAGGCAGCTCGGGCTCGACCGGCTCGGCCCAGCGGTTGGCGGTGAGCACGTTAAGGAGCGGGTCCATCACCGAGGAGTAGCTGCGCACCATGGCAACCTCGCCAAGCAGCTCAAATACCCGCTGGCCGAGTTCCGATTCCTCGGGGGTGAACGGGACAGGGGCTTTTTTGTACCTTTGCTGGAGGGCCTCGGCCTGGGCCTCGATCATGTCGATGTCTATCGCCATGCCGGCGGCAAGGTGGCCGTGGATATAGCGATGCCCCCAGAGGATGAAAGTGTCCATTCGGGATGGGTCCCGCCCTTGGCGCAGGTCCTCCTCGCTGGCGACCGCCCACGTCGGGACGCGAAAGGACCGCCCGCCCCATTCGCAGGGGTAAAGCTCCACGAGCCAGTACATCTGAACATTGTTGTCATCCATGCGTGCGCCCCCTCAGGCAATGCTTAAGATGCAGGGCCCACCATAATGCGGCAGCCATGCGCCCCCAGCTTATCTTACCCGGCGGAATGTCAGGATAAGTCACAACGGCTTGCCGTCCATGATACCCACCCAGGAAAACATCCGGCCACACCATTTCGATAATGGGTGGCCGGGGCGTGCCTGAAGCGCACAGTTCGCTTTGGGGAATTTACGGGAACGGGCTATCTGGCCGGTTCAAAATCTCTGCGCAACTGTCGGTCAAATCCTTCAATGGCCTGCACGATGAAATCAAACCAGCCATCGACATCAGGGTCCTGATCATAGCTGCCGCGCCGGGAAGAATAGGTGAGTTTGAGGGTGGCCCTTTCCTCAAAACCACTCGGGCGGAGCCTTTTCGTCACCTCGAATTCCACATCGTTGTCCCCTTCAAGGAACACATTCCTAGCGACACCGGGAAAGCCCTGCTGATCGGTTGGTAGTCGCTTGAACTCCTCCATGTACTCGACGTTGATCCGGAGGTAAACATGTGGTCTGTTCAGCGAAAGACGCCCCATGCCGGAAGAGACACCATCACATATGTTTATCAAGGTCAGGCTGCGCAATCGGTTCAGCTTTTCGAGCCAGCTATCTTTCAGATTCTTGTCCACGCACCGCCCGTTCCAGAGTCGTTCATGAGGCCTGCACTCCCTGCGGTTTGGCGCCATCTGCGGCGGAATGAGATTTACTCCCTGTGCCATAAAACCTCTCAGATGTGATGATGGTCTTCACCTGCAATCAAAATGTGGATATTGCTGCAAGGTCGACGGGGGTTGTGCCTGTTATTCCGGTTTGGGATCGCGCCAGCAATTGTCGAGCATCCGGTCTGCGAGCCCGGTCAGTTCCTCGCGGAACTCAAGCTCACCCAGATAATCGGCATCCGTCTTCATGTCGGTTATGGCGAAGAGGTCCCGATCGCTGTCGGTCTTAACCTTCTGCCAATACTGGCGGTCCATGTTTCTATGGAGGCCGTTCAGTGCCCCGCAGAACGTGCCGGCCATGGCGGCGACCGTGTCCGAATCGACGCTCTCGTTGACGGCGTTGTAGATGACCCGGTCGAAGTGGCCAGGGGAGAAGAGGAAGCAGTAGAGGGCGAACGGCAAGCTTTCCAGCACATAGGCACCACTCCAGAACTCTTCCTGGACCTGGGCGGGCAGTTGCTTTTCATCCAGGAACCGGGGGATGTCGTCGCGTATCCTCGAAGCCAGAGTCGATGGTTGGCCATCTTTGCGGGTCACATACTGACCGCCGCCCTCGATGCCGGCGATGGCGTCCGCCAGATCCCGGCAAAAAAGGGTCTTCTGCCCAAGATCCGACAGTTGATTGACGTTGATCCGCAGCAACATGGCCACGGCATAGGCCATGACAATACTGCTGGCAATCGCCATCGGGTCGTTATGGGTGACCATGGCCTGCATGCCGGCGGCCAGCTTGAGCTCGTCGAAGTCGTTGCGGAAGAAGATCCCCACCGGGGAGGCGCGCATCGCCGCGCCGTTCCCCGAGGAGGCGACGCCGGCCTCGTACCAAGGGAGCTTCTTGTCCTTGTAATTGCCGACGAACTGCCTGGTCGCCTGACCGATGCCACGAATGTGCTCGCGGGTGAACCGCTTTGCCAAGTCATCCGGGACCAGCCTGCCATTGGTCAGCAGTGACTCGGCGAGCCACCATGTCATCTGGGTGTCATCGGTTATCGTGCCGACCGGCCCGGATTGCCACCCATGCCACGGCGCGTACCAGGTGGCCGGCGCGCACGTGCCGGGGAGCCGCCCCTCCATCTGCCTCCCTATGGCGTCGCCGATGGCCCCGCACAGGATCGCGCCCCGGACCTTGTCTTCGAGCCAACGCTTGCCTGACGGGCCCAGGTCTTCGTCCAGGTTGCCTTTCAGTGGTTTGTCGACCCCGACGTGCATGAAGTCGCAGCACAAGGCCCCCTTGTGGAAGATCTCCGTGTAGATCCCGTGGAGGGCCTCATCCCCCGAGCTCTTCTTCCTGATGGGCTTTGCCACCTGACTGCCGCCTTTCCGCCCCTTCAGCCAATTGCAGTAGATGTCATTGGTGGCAAAGAAAAGCGTATCATTCGTTTCGTTATCGACGACGGAAATCCCCTCATTGAACTTGACGCCTGTGACGGAGCAGATGCCGGGCTTGTATGTTTGCGGTTCATTATCTCCGCACCACGGGATGCGGGTGTAATAACCCTCGAAGATCCCTGATGAGTACACGGGCCCTTTGATGGCTGGCATCTTGTCGGGAACCTTGTCTCTCCACCCTTCCCAATTGTTGCAGTAGGTCCAGAAGGGCACGGTGATACTGACCCCGCGCAATTCGCACCTGCCGCCTTGAGTCCGGTCCCCCCCAGTGCGGTTCCACGCACACGTTCCGCAATTATCTGGCCCGCCGTTTGGCATTGTGTTTATTTCCCCCTTATCCTTGAATGACCTTCAAGGGGGTTCAGTTGCCACGCCTCCCCAAAAGTCTTCCTCTTCACGAGGCATTGCCAGAAATACCAGCCCCCCAGGAACAGGGCCACACCCCAGGGGGAGTAGCGGCGCATCTGCCGAACATGCTCGTACTCGTGCTGATAGACGTAATCGTAGGACGGCGTTGTCGTGCCGGCGATGTCGGCGCGGATCAAAATGACATTCAAAAAGGCCATGCCATACCCACCCATCGGCAGCCGCCTGACCCGCACCACTGCGACAGGCAGCCAGGTCCACAGCCAAATCGAGAGCATCAGCCCGAAGAACACTGCTATCGGGAGATCGCCAGTGAACAGGATCGACAACAACCGCATATGAGCTTTCCAACAGCCTGCTAGTGCTACGATCTCAATCCCGCTAATTGAGCCCGCTCAACAATGGCCTCGTATCGATTAAGCACTTCATCAAGTTGTGATTGAAAGGTATCTAAGTTGGGCGCATGGGCAGCCAGACCATTCACCTCTTTCAGCAGTTTTGGGAAAACGATCCGCCTTGATCTATCCCCGGTAAAAAACGCACAATTTTCGGCAAAAGGGAGTGCTTGAAAATATGCTGCCACAGCCGGCTCTTCTTGGGGACTCTCTTGGGAGGACTTCAGCAGACCGGCCTGGTGAAGGTGCTCTGCCACGGTCATAACATCACTCATGAAGACACCAAGGACCAGATTATAACCCATCCTCTGTAATGTAAGTGCTTGATCCCCTTCCGGCCCTTCGATCTCTGGGAGTTTTAAGGGGATATATCCTCTCTCCAGACTCCACATATACAACTCCATCGGGTTGGTCGGGCAATCCTGGCACCGCCCCAGCCGATAATTGATCACATGCGGGGCAAACTCCAAAACCCCCTGAACTGACAGAGAGCCATCATTTGGAAGCGCACTGAAGAAATTGCTCAGTCGGCGAAAAGAGCCTGCCGTAATCCCGATGGGTATCACAAATGCCATCAGGAAACCGTCGGGGAAGTAGCTCCCCACGCCGACTCCTCCCATTTTCTCGTACGGGATGAACTGCAGATTGTATTTTTCTACAAGCTCTTGCTGTAAGACATTGTCCATGGCCTTCGTGGGTGACATACGGAATTGGCACATTGGGCCGCCGAACATCTTCATCGGGCCCATGTAATAAATAAGCTCTTGGGTGCGGTATGTCTCACGCACAAAGAAACGTTCATCGGACACTTTTAGTTCAAGAGCAAACTCACTGGTGCGATACTCTACCTGGAGTTCATCAAAGGTTCTCTTGAACGTTTCCGGAATTAACGTTCCCATGAATAGTCTAGAGGGCAAATCCTCGATACATCTTGGCGGGCTAGACAGTGGCTTAAAATTCAAGGCTGGCCGCAAAACATGTGGGACTGCAATAGTTGGAAACGATTGGTTTGCCATGAACAAAAACCTTTCTTAGAAAAAGGAGAGCCCGGCTATCAATGGCTATTGTAGAGTTTAAATGAGCCCCCAGACTTTGAGAACATGGGGCATGATCGGTTCGCCCGTCTCGCGGGCTGTAATCGCATTGAGGCGAGGGGCAATGATTTTTGCGTAATCCTTGAGCGGCCACTTCTTCTTGACTTCGACAGGTTCGCCGGCACCAACGGGGAAGCTGCGTTCGATGTCGCGCACCACCATATCCCTCGCCCCCAGGACTTGATTGGCCAATCCGGCAGCAACCGCGCCATAAAGCGATGCGTCCCGTTCGCTATCGAGCTCGCCCAGCCAGTCCAGGTAGAACTCGATCGACCCGGCGACAAGCATACCACTGTGACAGTGAATGGCCTCCTCGACCTCGGCAACAGACAGGCTCTCCCGGTGGGCCTTGAGCAGCTCGGTGACTCGGCGGTCACCGCACACGACGAGCCCGCCGAAAATCGCCCCCGGGTTCCCGGCGATCTCGCTGGTTGCCCATTCAAGGAGGAGATTTACCCCTGACATCGGATCTTCCTCCCCCGGTTGAAGGACCGCAAAATCGAGGGCCGCTGATGAGACAATCTGCCGGTCATAATCGCACAGCAAAAAAGGCAGGAGGCCCAGAGGTGAGATCTCGCCTTGCTCGACGCGCTCACGACAAGCCTCGTAATTGAACAACCGCTGTTCCGAAGGGATCTTCTCCCGATAAATCGCGTAAAGCTCGGTGATGATGTCAACCAGCCGATCGTCGTTCGACGCGCCATACATGCACGCGACACCGTGGACGAGTTGATCAAGCGTCTTGTTGTCCAGCGATCCCCACCGCTCAGGCTGTCCCAGCAACGTTGTGAATGTCTCTGCCGACGGCTTGCCTTTCATGGCTTCCTCCTGATCAACCTTAAGCGTTCACTTCCCGCAGAAGCCCACTGACCCGATCGGTCTTTTCCCAGGTAAACCCGGGGCCCGTCCTGCCGAAATGGCCATAGGCCGAGGTCGGCGCGTAGATCGGCCGGCGCAGATCGAGGGTGCGAATAATGCCGGCCGGCGTCAAGTCGAACACCTTGCGCACGGCTTTTTCAAGGATATCCTCGGCAACCGTCGCGGTGCCGTGGGCGTCCACCAGGACCGAGATCGGCTCAGCCATGCCGATGGCGTAGGACAGCTGCAGGGTGCAGCGTTTGGCCAAGCCGGCCGCCACCACGTTCTTGGCGACATAGCGGGCCATGTAAGCGGCCGATCGGTCAACCTTGGTGGGGTCCTTCCCGGAGAACGCCCCGCCGCCGTGCGGGCATGACCCGCCATAGGTATCGACAATGATTTTGCGGCCGGTCAGCCCGGTATCACCCAGCGGGCCGCCGATCTCGAACCGCCCGGTCGGGTTGACGTGGATCTGTAGCGCTCTTGACCGCAAGCTCACCGGGATCTCCGGGAGGACGATCTGCTCGATGACCTCACGGCGCAACGTGTCGTTGTCGATCGCCGGGGCATGCTGCGTGGAAAGGACCACCTGCTCGACGGCTGCCGGGCGGCCATCCCGGTAGCGCACGGTCACCTGGGACTTGGCATCCGGGCGCAGCCAGGGCAGTTCGCCACTGTGCCGCAACTGCGCCTGCCGGCGCGCCAGCGCATGAGCCAGCGAGATCGGCAACGGCATCAACTCGGGGGTTTCGTCGCAGGCATAGCCGAACATCATCCCCTGGTCGCCGGCACCGATCGCCCCTTCCTTCTGATCGACGCCCTGGGCGATATGCTCCGATTGCACGCTGAGAGAGAGCCGTACCTCGCAGCGATCGGGATCGAAACCGGTGTCGCCACCGGCATAGCCGATCTCGCGCACCGCCTGGCGGGCGATAGCCGGGATTTCAGCCTGCAACTGCTCCAGCAGGTTAGGGATGGTTGCCGAGCCGAATTCGCCGGCGACGATGAGCAGGTCCTTGGCGATCAGCGTCTCGCAGGCAACGCGCGCCAACGGATCCTGCGCAAGAACATGATCGAGGACCGCATCGGAGATACGGTCAGCAACTTTGTCCGGGTGTCCCTCGGACACCGATTCAGATGTAAACAGATATTCTCTGGACATGGGTGTCTCCTTTGATCATGACCTTGAGCTATTCGCCTGGGCTAGGCATTGCCCGCGCAAGCCGTATCTTCCAGCCCCGCGATAAACAGACAGTCCTCAATCTCGAAGAGGCTGAGTGCCGGGATCTGGATCGCCTGATTTCGGTGCTGAACCTGGCTGGAGTCCTCGATGCTGACGACCAGGAGCCGCCCGGAGTTCGGGTTGCGATCGACGGCGAGGGAGGGGATGGGGCCGGAGCTGACGTTGATCAGCCCCTTGGCTGGAAACTGCAGTCCCCCTCCCTGTGATACACGTTGCACTTTACCTTTAAGCTGGAGTTCCGGAAAGAACTCTTTGAAGTTCTCGTTGGCAAGTCTCCCCCAGCGATAGGCGGCCAGGATCAGCCGGGCGTCGTTGATCGTGAAGTCGTCATCCAATGAGAGAATCCCGTGGAGCAGATCCATTTCCTCGGGCGTGAACGGCAGGGGGTTTGCCTGCCAATGCCGGACATGCTCAAGGACGGCGTCGTCGGTTGACTCCAAGGCTTCGGGGAGAGGGTGCTCCGTTGCCGTGACATCCGCCCCGTGCCCCTCGCTGAGCGACTGCGATTGCCACACGGCAACCATGGAGCGAGCAGTACCCTGCCGTTCAACGAGGCTTGCCGTCCAGAAAAAGTGGGTTTTCAGCCACAACAGTTCCCACTTGAACGTGCGACGGTCGGGGCGAAATGCCGCCGCCGGGATATGCAGTAGGCTGTAGCGCCACAGGAAGCTGTCGACCGGGTGCCCCTCGGGCTCGTAATCTTCCAGCGTCACGACCTGCACAAGGTCCGTCCCCGGTACCGGGCCGACAGTGATGACGCGGACATCCCCGTCTTTCAGGCGGGCAAAACCGATGTCCGGGGTCAAACCCCTGGAGGCGTTTTCTCTTGGTCTGCCATGAGCGATGGCGACCGATGGCTCCGGGCAGGCAGGAACGCCCCACCGCGTGGCCGTGACAACATTCAAGGTGATCCGGTATTTCTTGTAGTCCGTGGTACCAGACAACACCCCGTCCAGCAGTTGGAAGGTTTCCTTTGCCAGAACCATTTCGGCAGGCGAAAAGGGCACGGGATTGCTCTCGTACTTCTGCCTGACCTCGTTGGCCTCGCGCTCGAGGCGGCCGGCGTCAATCCCCTCGCCGGAGGTCTGCAACTGCCGGATGTAGTCACGGCCCCAGGAAACTAAGGTATCCATGCGCGTGGCATCCTCCCCCTGTTCCCTTTCTTCCTTGGTGATTACTGCCCAGATCGCCACCGGAAATTTCTGCCCGTCCCACTCGCAGGGGTAGTGCTTGACCACCCAGAACAGGTCCAGCCCCCCTTCGTCGACGTCAAGCTCAGCGGGTGACAAGAGCTGCGTGTCCCCGGCGAACGGGAGCAAGGCCTCCCCGTCGCGATTGGCAACAGCCAGGAGGGCTGCGATGTCGCGATAACCGACTGCGGCGTTCTTCGGGTGGAGGGTCACGAAGTCGTGGATGTCCTTGGCCATCTGCTGCAAACAGGGGCGCCCGAGGAACTGCATCACGACGATGGTCCTGTGGCGAAGCGGCACGGCGTGATCGAGCGGGATTGGTCCCAGTTCAGCCTCGGCCGGCTCGAACAGGGTAAACGCGTCGAAACGCTCGCGAGTCTCGACCGCCGGCCCGTACTCCTGGACAGCGGCGCGGTCCAGCCAGTAGAAGGCTTCGATCTGATCGGCATCGACCCCGGATCCCTGGCCGAGGAGCGTCGCGACCAGGTACTGGGCTTCAGCCACCCCCTGCTCGGCAGCCGCCAGGAAGTAAGGGTAGGCCCTGCCGTCGTCTTGCACCGTCTCAGCTCCCTGGTGATAGATTTGCCCCAATCTGAGCTGGGCATCGGGATCCCCCTGCCGAGCCGCAAGGTCCAGCCAGTGAATGGCTTGGCGAATATTTTTCTTCACCCCCCGCCCCTGAAGGTAATAGAGCCCGAGGCTGTATTGCGCCGGGGCGTATCCTTGCTTGGCCGAGCGCCGGTACCACTGAACCGACAACCGGGGCTGCTGCGGGACGGCTATCCCTTTTGACAGGCAATACCCCAGAAAAGCCTGGGCCCGTGGGTGCCCTTGCTCGGCCGCCGCCGAACAATAGCGATAGGCTTTTTCAAGGTCTTCAGTCACGCCGTCAGCCTGCAGATAACGAATCCCAGCCCAGTACTGACATTCAGCGTCCCCCCGATCTGCGCGGTCGAGCAGCTCGTTGACAGGCAGGGGGCTTTCGATTTTTTTATTTATTCGCGTTTGCATGGCATCCTCCCTGGCGCCGTAGCACCACCGTTGTGATTGTCATTTAAGCCCGCATCGCCGATGGCCGGCGACGCGGGGTGCATTTCCCTTCAATGAGCCTCACTGGACCGTTCAGACTTGGAACCAGGGGTCGGCCAGGATCTGGTCGCCCAGGTGCGGTCTCTCGTATTCACCGCAAGTCACGCAGTACCAGGCTTCCGGGTTGAACTCGGTGCGGAAGAATTCCCGCATCGCAATCCGGAAGGCGTCCACGAACTGGCGACGGTTGACGATGGCTTCGATGAACACCCCTTCCTGCTCGTCGCAGTAGGCGTTCAGGATGCGCAGGAGAATTCGGTCCGGATCGTCGGTCGCGTACGCCTCGAACTTCTTCTCGGGGCCTTCTTCTTCGATCTGGAACCTGACCGGCAGGTCGCCACGCCCGATCGACTTGAGCCATTCGATGAGCAGTTCGACCGGCGGGAAGGAGTTGGAGAGAACCGCGTCGAGAGTCTGCGACCCGACCCCCAGGTGGAGGTAGATCCAGTCCCAGCGGTTTTCCATTTCCAGGCGCACGGTCGCCGGTTCGTCCTCGACAGTCGGGTTGATCTGGAACAACCGGTCGAGCCCGAAGTGCGGCCGTTCCAAGCCGTCCCGGGTGAAGTGCCAATTGCCCAGAGACGACGTCCCTTCGAAGACCAGGCAAGGAGTGCAGTGGTCCCATCCCCAGGAGCGGGCGTCCATGCGCTCGTAGTACCATTCGAGGTACTCGCCGTAGCTCTTGCAGGGGAACGGCTGCAGCTTCGTCGGGACAGCGATGCCCTCCGGGTCATCGTCGACTTCTTCGACGTAGCTGAAGTTCTCGGCCAGCATCTCGAAGAACGCCCGGCTGCGGTCAAACTCGACGTTACCGCCCATATCGGCATGGGCCGCGACCTTGATATTGCCGCCGAAGGTCGCGTCCAGGATCATTTGCGCCTGCCGCCGGCGCGCTTCCGCCCCATCGCACAGCGGGTCATGGGAGAGGGTCTTGCCCAGCATCAGCAGGGCTGCACGGATGCGCTCGTCCTTGCAGGTGGACAGCGGGAGGAGGATGCCGTGCTTGATGAAGCAACCGTTGCCGTAGCTCTCGTTGACGACGAAGATGCCTTTCTTTCCCTCGGCATGGGGGCCGCGCGCGTCAGCCCCCATGCCGCCACGACGGAAGATGTAGATGAAGGGTTGAAGCTCTTTCAGGTCACCGGCGATATCGCCGTACTGCCGTTGGTTGCCGTATTTCATAGCCCTTGTCCTTTCTCAATTGACGTGTAAGTGGTGTGTGACGAGTCTTCGCAATGAGACCGATGTTTTTGCCGCCCTCAGGTGAAATCATTCAGTTGTCAGAGAGCGTACCGGGGGCGATTTTGGAGACAAAGCTTCCCCGGGGCCTCCGAACGCAGAACGACATCCGCTTCGGGGGTTGAATCAAATTCACGTCTGTTTTGAGAGAGGAGCGGTCTACGGCGGAGGTTCCGGAAGAACCCCTGTCATGGCTCCGAGGGCGGGTTGGCCGCTTGCGGCCGTTTGGCGGGATGTGGCGGCGAGTTTTTTCATGGCTGACCTCCGGAACAGAAAAACCCCTTCCGTATCGTGGAAGGGGTCACCGGTGTGGTCGGCCTCTTCCTTATCTGCCGGGATCGTCGATCCCGCTGGAGTTAGCACCTTGCCTCCGTAGGCAGGTTGCTGCGACGTCAAAGGGCCAGTCCCTCGGTCGCTCTCGATAAGAA
>SRXB01000059.1 GCA_009724975.1 bacterium
CCTCTTCGCCGCCCGGGTAAGAGTTGCCGACGGTTCCCATTCTTCCGGTGGATATTCCGGCGGATTTGAGCACGTGTTGTATCAGGTGGGCGGTTGTTGTCTTGCCGTTGGTGCCTGTTATCCCGACGAGGGTGAGGTTTCGGGAGGGGTGGCCGTGAAAGGCCGCCGCCGCCCAACCAAGCGCCTCTTCGGAGTCTTCGACGAGAATTTTAGCCATGCCGAAGGTTTCGGCTTCCTCCCGCTGGACGATGCAGGCGGTGGCGCCGTTTTTGGCGGCGGCTTCGAGGAAGAGGTGCCCGTCGCTTTTCTCTCCGCAAAGGGCCGCGAAGAGAGAGCCTTTTTTAACCTGGCGCGAATCGCAGACCACAGCGCTGACCTCAAGGTCTTCGCGTTGGGCGGATATTACGCCCGGTAACTGTGCTACGATGGCGGCTAGCTTCACTTTTCCCGGCCTTGCGGGCCATTCGCCCGCTAAAATCAGATGCTGTCTATAAACTCAAGGACGCAGAGCGTCTCCGGCTTCAAAGGTTCTCCCGCCGGGGGTGCCTGACGCTGCAGGTAGCCGTGTCCCTTTACCTCCAGGGCAACCGGAACGCCCGCCTGCTCGATTCTCTTTAGCGCCTCCCGCATTGGAAGACCCGCTAAGTTGGGCATTGCTCCGGCAACCGCCTCGTCGGCGGGGAAGCCCGGCGGAATCTCCTCTTCCTCTTCGTCTTTTTTCTCTTTTTTGGCGATTTTTGGTTCCGGTTTCTTCTCTTCCTCCTCCTCAAGGTCTGGCTTTGCCCCTAAAAGGGGCAAGGCTTCCTTCAGGATGGCGCTGAAAACCGGCGCGGCTATCGTGCCGCCGTATTCGCCTATTCTCGTGTCGGGTCTGTCGACCGCCACCAGAACCGCGACCTTGGGGTCGCTGGCCGGGGCGTAGCCGATGAAGCTGGCCACGACCAGCCGCTTGTCGTAGCGACCGGTTTTCGGATCCGATTGCCACGCGGTTCCGGTTTTTCCGGCGACCTTGTAGCCCGGAACCTTTGCGTTGCCGCCGGTGCCGCGGGTTCCGTAAACTACCCGCTGGAGCATCATCTGTGCCTCGGCGGCGGTTTTGGCGGAAACGGCCGGCCCGAGTATTTCAGGCTCGTAGGCGCGGGCGACCCCTCCGTCGCCGTCAAGGATTTCCTTGACTATGCGGGGCTTTACGCGAATGCCGCCGTTTGCTATTGCGGCGTAGGCGCTTACCATCTGCAGGGGCGTTGTCGATACGCCCTGCCCAAAAGCCATGTTTATAGGCGTTATGCCCGACCACTTTTTGGGGTCATGCAGTATGCCTCGCGATTCGGCGGGGATATCCACGCCGCTTCGCTCGCCGAAACCGAATTTTTTCAGCCCCTCGTAAAATTTCGCGTTGGCGAGCTTCCTGGAAAGCTTGCCTACGCCGATGTTGCTTGATACCTCCAGAACCTCGGGAATGGTGAGGCTGCCATACCGCCCGTGGTCGTGGATCGTGTAGTCGTAGGGGGTCGGCCATTTGCCGCCTTCGCAGTAAATAGAGTCGTAAATTGCGGCCGCGCCCTGGTCGAGGAGGATCGAGAGGAAGATGGACTTCATCGTCGAGCCTGGCTCGTAAACGTTCGTGACCCCGTAGTTGACGCGCTTTTCAAGGGGTATGCGCGAAAACTGGTTGGGGTTGACCGACGGAGCCTGCGCCATCGCCAGGAGTTCGCCGGTCTTGACATCCATGACAATCGCCGTTCCGGCAAACGCCTGGTATTTTTCAACCGCTTTGCCCAGCTCCACTTCGGCGGTGTGCTGGATTCTCTCGTCGATGGTGAGGACTACGGTCTGCCCCTTGACGTTTTCCCTGTCCGGCGCGCTTTCCAGTAGCGAACGGGTGTCTCCTATCTTTTTTGCCTTTATGACTACGTCGCTTCCCTTGAGGACGTCGTCGTAGGAACTTTCCACGCCGCCCATGGCCTGGTCGCCGTCCCGCACCGAGCCGATTATCTGCCCCGCCAGATCCCCTTTGGGGTAGTAGCGGGTAGGCTGGGCGTCCACGATGATGAAATCCGAGCCCAAGGCCCTTACGGCGTCGGCTTCCTGCGGGGTTATCTTGACCTTAAGCTGCGTCGCCGCCTTGTTTCGCTTCGCCACCAAGTCGGCGGTCTTTTTCCGGTCGAGGCCGAGAATCTGGCAGGCCTGCGAAAACTTGTACGGGTCTTCAAGGGCGCGGGCTGAGGTTGCGCACACGTTGAAGCCCTGTACGGTCTTTGCCAGCGCCCTGTAGTTCCTGTCGAGAATTTCTCCGCGCTCGGCGGGGATTTTCACGGTCAGGTTGTGCTGGCGCGAGGCCAGCTTCACAAGGTCTTCTCTTGGGAAAAGATGGAGTTTTACTGCGAAAAAAGCCGCTATTCCGAAGAGCGAGAGCAAAACCAGCCCCAAGGCCACTATTCTGGCCGTAAAGGCTGGGGCTGCTTCTCTTCTCTTATTCATCCAAAACTATTGTCTTCGCCGCATCCTGGCGCACCAGACCCATGAGGGCGGCGCGCGCTTCAAGCTGGTCGGGGCGGACTCTGTAGGCCAGCTCGGTTTTTAGTTTTTCCACTTCCACGCCAAGGCCGCTTCGCGCTTTTGTGAGCGCCGAAAGGTTGGTCGAGAGCCGCACCGCCTCCATGCGGAAGGCGATGAGGGCCATGAGCGAGAAGATGAGCGCGATGACGGGCGCGATTACGGGAAGGGATTTCTTGATCGAGTCAAAGGAAATTTCCACTTCCAGGGGCGCGTGGCCCGCGCGGCGGGTGTCCATGTTCAATGCCTGCTTTTCCATCTTTTCATCTCGCTGTCGGGGGCGATTAGCTCCGCCGCCCTGAGCCGGGCGCTCCGAGCCCGGGAATTGGCCTTTGTTTCCTCATCCGAGGGCTTGACCGCCTTTCTGGTCAGCACCCTTAGGATTCCCGGTTCGCCGCAGTTGCAGATGGGCGAACGGGGCGGGCATACGCAATGAGGCTCAAGAGCCCGGAATGCGTTTTTCACCAGCCTGTCTTCGAGCGAGTGGTAGGAAATCACCGCCACCCGCCCTCCGGGTTTAAGGACCTTCGGAAAGGACGCCAAAAACTTTTCAAGGCCCTCAAGCTCGCGGTTGACCTCGATTCTGAGCGCCTGGAAGATTCGCGTTGCCGGATGCTTTTCACTGTTCCGGCCAAGGGCCTTTTCAATAGCCGCCGCGAGTTCGCCGGTGGTGGAAAATGGGGTTTTCCCACGTTGCGCGGCTATCGACCTCGCCGCCCTTGCGGCCCTCGGCTCCTCGCCGTATTCGCGGAATACGCGGACCAGCCGCTCTTCCGGGTAGTCGTTGACGATTTGGGCCGCCGTAAGCGGGGCATCGGGCCCCATTCTCATGTCCAGCGGGCCGTCCCTCATGAAGCTGAAGCCTCGCTCCCCCGCGTCCAGCTGCCGCGAGGAGACTCCGAGGTCCAGAAGGATGCCATCAACCTTTTCAATCCCGAGTCCAGCCAGGATCTCTGCTATGGCGGAGTAGTTTCCCCTCACAGCCGAGAACCTCCCCGCCTCCGTCGAGAGCCGCGCCGTCGCGCGGGCTATCGCCTCGGGGTCGCGGTCTATACCAACAACTTTTCCCGCGGGGGCCAAAAGCGCCAGAAGCGCCGCCGAATGGCCGCCGCCGCCGAGGGTGCCGTCGATATAAACCCCCTCTTTCGAGGTGACGAGAAGGGATACCGTTTCGTTTAAAAGAACCGGCAGGTGGTAAAAAGTTTCGCCCTCCGGAGCCTCTCCGGCCGGCGCGCCGCCCGTTTTTTTAAATTCCATGCTTTTGAGCCGCGTCAAAGGAATCCTGCGGGCGGCTCAGGAAGGTTTCGTAAGATTTTTCGTAGCGCTCGGGGCTCCATATCTCGAAGCTTTGCATGCAGCCGCAAACAATGGCGTTTTTCTCTATGGCCGCCTGCTCCCTGAGCGTCGGGGGCAGAAGAATCCTTCCGGCCTTGTCGGGTACGCATTCTTCGGCGCGCGCGAAAAAGTGCCTTTGAAGTTCGCGGAGATTGAGGTCGAAGAGGGAGACGGAGTTGAACTTCGCCTCAAGCACGCGCCAGCCGTCCGCAGGCAGGGCGATAAGGTGGTCGCCCTGGAGGGTGACGTACAGGGGCAGCTCGTGGCGAGTCTCCAGCAATTCGCGGTATTTGGCCGGAATGCTTAGCCTTCCCTTGTCGTCCAGCGTGTGTTTGAAAGTCCCTCTGAACATCCCTTTTTCGCCTCGCGCCTCCCACGCAATCCCACTTTGTGACACTTTCCCCCACAATCGCGAATATTACAGCCGGTCAACAGGGGTGTCAAGGCGCAAAGCGAGGAAAAAGCCCTTCGCGAACAAAAGATTCGCGATTCAGATTTTCAGTGGGCGAAGGTGGGATGAAGAAGGTGCGCCAGCGGGTTTTGGTCGATGGGGAGATGGGAGATATTCTCATGAGGACGATGCGGCGACCGCTCAGGCGCTCGACGTAAAAGCGAAAGTTCCCGAAGGTGAAGGAGTCTCCCTTTGCGGGGATTCTGCCGAGCATCGTCCCGGCTATTGTTACGTCGGTGGCGGTCGGCATGTGCAGGCCAAGGACCTTGTTCGCGTCCCGTATCGGGGTCGTCTCCTTCACGAAGACGGCCCCGCCGGGCATAAAGCGTATAGCGTCGCCCCAAAGGTCGTGTTCGCGACTGCGACGGCGGGCCTTGAATTGCACCAGGAGGGTTTCCGGCGTCCCCCTCCACGTCGGCATCACGGTAAAGCCGGTGGATACGAAGGAATCGGCGGGAAAACTAAAAGCGCGAAAAAGAAAAAGGAGGGGCCGTGGCCGGAATCGAAGACCTCAATGTTAATATGAGTGCGGGAAGAGGCTCGAAAAGCTATCTCCCGGATATCTCAACCTCGAATTCCGAAAAACCCTTCGGCGGATTGGCGAAGATGACCATAAAGTCTTTTTGCACGCCCGCCGCAATGGTTTCGCCGCCCTCTTTCTCCAGGGAGGCGGCAAGTTTTTCCACCTGGGTTTCGTCAAGGGCGTCACGGGAGGGGATTGACCCCGCGTAGGAGAAGGCGGTGGCCTCTATGCCCGCGCCCAGCGCCTTAACGTTGATTTTTGGGGGCTTGGCCGCCGCGCCGGAGTTGTTTTTCACCTTTCCGGAGACGACGAAAAGGGTTTTGCCGTCAGGGCGGGTGTAGTAAGAGCCGCTCGCCTTTCCCTCGATGGAGAAGTCTGGCGCGCTCGCCTTGTAGATAAAGGATGGCTTGGCGAAATAGACCCCGACAAGGGCTACGAAGAGGGCTGCTAAAGCCCAGAAGAGGGCGCCCAGAGAAGATTTTTGGACTGGAGCCGCAACCGGCGCGGCGGCGGCCGCCGTTGTCGCCCGCACCCCGAAGACCAGGCCGCAGCGGCAGCACTCGACCTTTTGTCCCGACGGATCCACAAGGTCGTCGGGTATTTCGTATCTGGTTTCGCAATCGAGGCAGGCGACTCTCATGGCGGTCCTTGCACTTTTAATTTAAGTGTTTGGCCAATTTAGGCGATTAGAAATGGTATGATATTACCACGGACAGTCAAATTTCAAGTTTTATGCAATAAGACGCGGGGGCATCGGGTTTTTCAATGATCCGCTCGAAGTGCGATTCTTCATCTGCCATTTCAGAGGTGGCGAGGTCATCGGTCCTTGAGGCCCTGGTGGATATAGGCCGCGCCCTCACCTCCACCCTTGACCTCGGAGAGGTCCTTCAGCTTATCTCCAACCGCGTCAGCCACCTTTGCCCCGCCGTACACCGCGCCATTTTGGTTATGGACGAGGCCGCCGAGAGCCTTAGCTATGAAATTTCTTCCGGTCCGGCCTCAGCGAGACTCTCGGGCAAAAAAATCTTGCTGGGCGAAGGGGTTTCTGGGTGGTCGGCCCTTCACGCCGAGACGATTTTCGTAAGGGATATCGAAAAAGACCCTCGTTTCGGCCCTCGCTGCGCAATGGATTCGGGCCTGCCGGTTGGCAGCGTCCTTTGCGTGCCGATGAAATTCAAAAACCGCGTCGTCGGCATCATTGAGTTGGCCGACTCTTACAGCGCCCCCCTTGAGGACCCAGATACCCTCGCCGCGCTAACCGCCGTAGCAAACCTTGCCGCCCTAGCCGTCGAGAGCGCCAAAAGCTACTCGCGGGTCCAGCACCTAGTCATCATCGACGAGCTCACCGGCCTCTTCAACGCGGGCCACCTGCACGATTTCCTCGATTACGAGATGGAGCGCGCAAGGCGCTATAAGCTCGGCCTCTCGGTCGTATTCCTCGACATGGATTTTTTCAAGAAGGTGAACGACACCTACGGCCACCTCGTGGGCAGCAGGCTCTTGACCGAAGTGGGACAGCTAATAAAGAAAAGCGTGCGCAAGACCGACCTGGCGGCCCGCTACGGTGGCGATGAATTCGTGGTGGTGCTGCCCAACACCAGCATAGAAGGCGCATACGCCATGGCCGAGAACCTGAGGAGGGCCATACAAAAGCGCGCCTTTCTCACCGAGCAGGGCCACACCATGAAAATAACCGCGTCCTTCGGCATAGCCGCCTTTCCCGCCGACGGAGACACCAAACTTCGCCTTCTGCAAAAGGCCGACGAGGCGATGTACAGGGCAAAGGCCGAAGGGCGAGACAGGGTGCTCGCGGCGGCGGCTGGTCAATGATGGGCAATGGGGATTTGGCCCCCCGCTTTTAAAGCCCGAAGATTTCTTTGGCGAAGGCGGGGTTTGAGCCAAAGTGCAGGTGTATGTAGCCCGCAATGGTTTTTTTCACGCGGTAGCCTTCGGGGGCTAGCGCCTCGCCACGCGCATTCCACAGCTTGTAGCCCCTTTCGATTTCCTCAGGCATCTCCCCGATGGAGCTGTAATGGAATTCGTGGCCCCGCGCCCTTAGCGCCCCATTTCCTCCCTCGATTTCCACCTCGCGGTAGCCAAGCCGGAAGGCTTTTTGCCCCATTTTCGCCTCAGCCGGAAAGACCCCGGCCATTTCGTATGATTTTCCTTCCATGTCCTCGACTTCGCGGCACAGGGTCATGAACCCCCCGCACTCGGCGTAGACCGGAAGGCCCTCCGCGCTCATTTGGCGGACGGTTTCGAGGAATTTTTTGTTTGCGGAGATTTCCTTTGCGTAAAGCTCGGGGTAGCCGCCGCCAAGGTAGAGCGCTTCGGCTCCTTCCGGCACGTTTTCGCCCGCGATTGGGCTGAAAAAGAGGAGTTTCGCGCCGCAATTTTCGAGAATCTTAAGGTTTTCCTCGTAGTAAAAGCAAAAGGCCCTGTCGCGGGCGACGGCTATTTTCTTTTTGAACGGCGCTGGTTTTTCGTCGGCTTTATCAAGCGGTGTTTCGGCCAGGGAGGACAAGAGAAGGCCGATATCAACCGATTTTTCCGCCAGATTGGCAAGGTCTTGGAAGAATTCCGGCGAAAAGGAAGCGTCTTCCGAGGTCAGGAGCCCCAAATGGCGCTCGGGAATCGTTGCCGAGGGCTCTCGCCCGAAAGCGCCCAGAACCGGCGGCAGGCCAGCCGCCTCAATGGCTTCGGTCAGTATGCGCCGGTGATTCTCGCTACCCGTTTTGTTTAGGATTATCCCCGCGAAGGAGAGGTTTTTGTCGAAATTGACGAAGCCTTGCGCCAGCGCGGCGACGCTTTTGGCCATGGAGCGGGCGTCGATGAGGAGAATGACGGGGAGGCCGAGGGTTTTGGCAAGGTGGGCCGTCGAGCCCTCCTCGCGCCGCCCGTCGACGCCGTCGAAAAGCCCCATTACTCCTTCGACCACAGCCAAGTCAGCGCCATCGGCGTGGCGCGCGAAAATTTTGCGGCAATTTTCGGGGCCCATCATCCAGGTGTCGAGGTTTTGGCTTTTTTTGCCGCAGGCCCCGGCGTGGTGGCCCGCGTCTATGTAGTCGGGCCCGGTCTTGAAGGGCTGGACGGAGAGTCCGCGGCGGGTAAAAGCCGCCATAAGGGCGAGGGTGACGGTGGTTTTGCCCGAGCCGGAGTGCGGGGCGGCAATTACGAAGCCTTTCATGCGGTCGGCCTTACTTCAAAGGGCGGCGCGAGGCCGGAAAGTTCCCTTTCCGATGCCAAAACCCCTTCGACGACGGCTTTAGGCGGCCCTTTTTCGCACCAGAGCAGGGCTTTTTGCACTATTTCCTCCTCCCCTTCGAAAAAGGCTTCCACTTCGCCGCCGGAGAGGTTTCTGACCCAGCCCGCGAGGCTAAGGGCGTTGGCCATGTCGGCGGTGGACTGGCGAAACCAGACCCCTTGCACTATGCCGCTAATAATAATGTGGCGCGCTATCTTCATTCAATCGCTCCGCCTACGATGAGTTCAGGGATTCTCAGGGTGGGCTGGGCGTCGGAGACGGGGACCCCCTGGCCATCCTTGCCGCAGGTTCCCGGAGCCCACCCAAGGTCGCTGCCCACCATATCTATCTGCATGAGCGCCCGTGGGCCGTTGCCAGCGAGGGTGGCGCCCCGAACCATCTCGCCGACCTCTCCGTTTTCAATTAAAAACCCCTCTGAAACCTCAAAGACGAAATCGCCGCTGAGGGTGTTGACCTCGCCGCCGCCCATGCGGGTTACGTAGAGGCCTTTGGGGGTGTTTTTCAGAATTTCCCCGGGCGCGGTTTCCCCTGGGGCGATGAAGGTGTTGCTCATCCTCGGAATGGGGAGGTGGGCGTAAGATTCGCGCCTGCCGTTCGCCGAGGGGCGGCCCCCCATTTTTCCCAGCGTCTGGCGCGAATGGAGCCAACCCTTCAGAATCCCTTTTTCGACGAGGATGGTCTTTGAGGCGGCGGCCCCTTCGTCATCGTAAAGGTAGCTTCCGCGTCTTCCCGCAAGGGTCGGGTCGTCAATGACCGTGACCAGGGCGGAGGCTACCGGCTGGCCTATTTTGCCGCCGTAAATCGAGTACCCCTCGTCAACGAGGTCGGCCTCAAGGCCGTGGCCCACCGCCTCATGGATCATCGTGCCGCCTGCGGAGGAGGAGAGGACCACCGGCATCGCCCCGCCGGGTGCGCGCCTTGCCCTTACCATCGCGGCGGCCCTCTTCGCGGCTGTCAGTGCCGTTTGGACCGGCGAGTCGGGCCCGTCAAAGCTAAGATCGCCGCTTTTGCCGAAAGCCTCGTAGCCGGTCTGCGTAACTTTTCCGTCCGAGGCGGTCGCCACGACTGAAAAATATGTCCCAATCTGCGTTTCAAAGACGACGAGGCCGTCTTCGCGGGCTATCGCCGTTTCCCTTGAAAAGTCCCTGCAGGAGATGCGGAGCTGGCGGATTTTTTTGTCTGCCTTGCGGGCGGCGCGTTCCGCCTCCGCGCACATTTTGGCCTTCTCCTCAAGGGAAAGGAGAGGCGCGGTCTCGGGGATTGAGGCCGCCTTGACATCCAGCGATATTTTTTTGCCGCGACCGCCGAAGGCGAGTTGTGAGGCGAGGGCGAGAATATCGGCGCCGGTGGGAGAAGAGAGATGTGAGAAGCGTATTTGAGGGCCCTTTACCGCGCGTAGTCCAACTCCCCAGCCC
>SRXB01000352.1 GCA_009724975.1 bacterium
GCACAAGGCGCCCGCCCTGCCTGAAGCGGAGGTTTTCGGCTTCAAGGAGAGGCCCGTTCACGCCGCCCCCTTTCGCTGCTGTATCCAGGTGAGGATGAGGTTAACCCCGAAGGCGAGAAGGAGGAGGATTATGCCAAGGGCGATTGCTATCTCGAAATTTCCGCGAGAGGTTTCCATCACCGTGGCGGTGGTGAGGACGCGGGAATAGCCCTTTATGTTTCCCCCGACCATGATGGAGGCGCCTATTTCAGAGATAACCCCGCCGAAACCGGCCATCACACCCGCCAGAAGGGGGAGGCGGGCCTCCTTCACCATCAGCCAGACCATCTGCCTCCTTGTCGCCCCCAGCGAGAGTATTTGGTCTTTGAGCTTTGGCGGCAGGTTCTGGAGGGCTGCAAGCGAGATGCCCATTACTATGGGGGTGGCGATGATGGTCTGCGCTATCACCATCGCGGTGGGGGTATAAAGTATGCCAAGAAAGCCCAGCGGGCCGCTTCGCCATAACATTATGCTGACGAAAAGACCTACAACTACGGGGGGCACGCCCATGCCCGTGTTCACGAGCGCCACGATGAAGTTGCGGCCCCTAAAGCGGGAAAGGGCGAGGGCGGTGCCCCCGCCTATTCCCAGAACTAGGCTTATGAGCGTAGCGAGTCCCGAGATTTTAAGAGAGAGAAGGGTTATTCCCAAAACCTCGGGGTCTAGGGTGAAGAGGAGCCTTAGCGCCTCCCCAACACCCTGGATGAGCAATTCCACTTAAAAAAAACTCCCGTGGGCTATTTGCCCAGATCTTCGACCTTCTTGCCCGCATCGGGAAAAAAGAGGGCCGAGCCGTATTTCTCCACGCCGTATGACTTTACCATGGCCTGCGCCTTTTCGCCGACGATGAAATCGCCGAAGGCCTTGGCCCCCGCCGCGTTCACCTTCTCAAACTTGGCGGGGTTGACGCCGATGACGTGATAGATGTTCAAAAGGCTCTTTTCGCCCTCCACCAGCACCTCAAGGGAGAGGTTTTTCTTCATGGAGAGGTAGGTGCCGCGATCGGCGAGGGTGTAGCCGCCCTTCTCGGAGGCCACCGAGAGGGTCTGCCCCATGCCAAGGCCGGTCTGCTGGTACCACCCCTGCCCTTCGGCGGTGACCGCGGCCGATTTCCAGAGCGACTTCTCCTTTGAGTGTGTGCCGGAGTTGTCGCCGCGCGAGAGGAAAACCGAGGAGGAGGAGGCTATCTTCTTCATCGCCTCGGCGGCGGATTTTTCGCCTTTTATCCCGGCGGGGTCGGAAGAGGGGCCAACTATTACGAAATCGTTGTGCATGACGAGGCGGCGGTCGACCCCGAAACCCTCGTCCATGAATTTTTTCTCGGCGTCCGGCGAATGCACCAAAAGCACGTCTGCCTCGCCCTTTTGCCCCATCGCCATCGCCTGGCCGCTGCCCACCGCTATCGTTTTGACGAAATATCCGCCGTCCTTCTCGAAGACGGGAAGGAGAACGTCCAGAAGGCCGGAATCCTGCGTGCTGGTGGTGGTGGCGAGAATGAGGTTTTTTTCCTCGGCGCGGGCGGCCCCGCCGAAAGCAAGGAAAAGAGCCGCGGAGGCGGCGATTGCGGTGAACTTCAAAAATCCCTTTTTCATGATGGCTGCCCTTTCGTTTGAGGATAAATAGAAAAGCCCTCCCGCGAAATGTACGGAAGGGCTTAACGCAAAGGGCGACCTTTGGCGCTAATCTTCTCCTTTCCAAACGCAGGAGGCGCGAAGGTTTCCCATTCGACCCATCGGCGGAGCGCCCATAGGTTTTCTCACCCTTAGGACGACCTGCTCGGAGCGATTTAACTTTTACACCAAAACATCATGGGGATAAAGGAATTTAAAGGGCGAAAATCGAAAAGGCCGCCCGTGCGCTGCGGCGGCCCTTTCTCTTCCCCGGAGGCAGGCCATCTGGCCCGCATTTGATTTTATAGGTCAACTCGCCTTTGGCGTGAAATTTTCGCAGGTGTCCTCTTCGCATACGCACTGGCACTGTCCGGTCTCGTCAACCCCCAGGGAGGGAAAGCAGACGAAACACGCGCCTGTGTGGGCCGATTCGCTGGGTCCTGAGGACCACCACTCGCAATTGCCGCATTCGCACTTGGCTTCTTCTTGGGCTGTACACTTTTTAGCTGTCAACATTGTG
>SRXB01000353.1 GCA_009724975.1 bacterium
GGCGGGAACGGGGGACCCAATCTTTTGGGGCGTATCGCTTAAAAGCGTAGGGCAAACTCTTCGGCCCGAGCCCGTCAGCTAACCCCGTAGGCGTCGGAGAGGATACCTTCCGGACTGGCCGGAGGCGCGTCCTCTGCCAATTCGCGTCCGGAGGTATGGCCATGGAGTTAACTCCAGAGGGGGCACGCGTTCATTCGTGGGCTCTGTCCAAATCTCATTTTTCCCCCAAAAAAGACAAAGGTAGCGATACTAAGAGAGAGGGTTTTCTCTCTTTTTTGCGCCACCTGGTTTTCGGCAGGCCAAAAAACCCGCAAGACCCCAAGATATTTCACCACCTTTCTCTTGCGGCGTTCTTCGCATGGGTCGGCCTCGGGGCCGATGGCCTTTCTTCATCCGCCTATGGCCCCGATGAGGCCTTCAGGGCAATTGCCGGGCACGAATATCTCGCCATATATCTGGCGCTGATGACCGCACTGACGGTGGGGATAATCTCCTTCGCGTACAGCCTCCTGATAGAGCACTTTCCCACGGGCGGCGGCGGGTACGTTGTGGCGTCGAAACTCCTGGGGCCAAAGGCTGGCGTGGTTTCAGGCTCGGCGCTGGTGGTCGATTACATCCTCACCATCACGGTTTCGATAGCATCAGGAGCGGATGCAATCTTCAGCTTTCTTCCCCTTGAGTGGCGCTTTCTGAAACTGCCCTTCGCGGTGGCGGCGCTTGCCGTTCTCATCATCCTGAACCTGCGAGGGGTAAAAGAGTCGATAAAGGTTCTCCTGCCTATTTTCGTGGTTTTTATCCTTACCCATCTTTTCCTGATTCTTTATGGGGTTTTCGCGCACCTAGGCGAGTTGCCCAAGGTGGTCGAGGCTTCAAGGCAAGCCGGGAGTTCCGATTTCAGGGCGCTGGGGTTCGCGCCGCTCCTCTTCATCTTCCTGCGGGCCTATTCGCTGGGCGGCGGCACCTACACCGGCATAGAAGCGGTTTCCAACGGCCTGCAAATTCTGCGGGAGCCAAAAGTGGCGACCGGCAAACGGACAATGTTTCTCATGGCCGTCTCGCTGGCTTTCACGGCCGGAGGCATTTTGCTTTGCTATCTCCTCTGGCACGCTACGCCCGAGGAGGGAAAGACGATGAACGCCGTATTGCTAGACAGGATTTTCGGCTCATGGCAATACGGCGGCTGGGCGCTGGGCAAATGGCTCGTGATAGTAACCCTCCTCGCCGAGGGCGCGCTTCTTTTCGTTGCCGCGCAGGCCGGTTTCATAGACGGGCCAAGGGTTCTTTCCAACATGGCGCTGGACAGCTGGGTTCCCCACGGCTTCGCCAGCCTTTCAGAGAGGCTAGTCACCAAAAACGGGGTCGTCGTCATGGGTGCCGCCTCGGCGCTGCTGCTGGTTTACACCGGGGGCGATGTCTCATTTCTGGTGGTTCTTTATTCGATAAATGTTTTTCTGACTTTCAGCCTTACCGAGATGGGCATGGCGCGGTTCTGGACTACCGAGGGGCGGGCGCAGCATAAAAACTGGCGGCGAAACCTCGCCGTGCACCTCACCGGCCTGTGCCTTTGCCTGACTATTCTGGCGGTGACGACCTATGAGAAGTTTTCCGAGGGCGGTTGGCTGACTCTGGTGGTCACCTCATCCTTCGTCCTCCTTTGTTTTATGATCAAGTCCCACTACAACGGGATTCGCGAAGAGATAAAGAAACTCGACGACATTCTCTGCACCCTGCCCGGAGGCGCGATGACCGAGCGCAAAGACCCCGATCCCAAAAAGCCCGTGGCCGCCCTTCTCGTTTCAGGTTACGGGGGTCTGGGCGTTCACTCGCTTCTCTCGATACACCGGATGTTCCCGAATTTTTATAAAGATATGCTTTTCATCTCCATCGGCGCGGTGGATTCCGGCCATTTCAAGGGGACGGAGGAGATGGAGGCGCTGAAACAGAGAACGCAGGAGGGGCTTACCCGTTACGTTGATACCGCAAACGGCCTTGGCCTGAGGGCCGATTACGCCTTCGGCATCGGCGCGGACGTGGTGGATGAGGCGGAACTCATTTGTAAATCGGTCGCCGAAAAGTATTCCAACATCACTTTTTACGTCGGCAAGCTGATTTTCAGGAATGAAAAGGGGTATTTCAGGTTTCTCCACAACGATACCGCCTAT
>SRXB01000354.1 GCA_009724975.1 bacterium
GAATCAAGATTTATATTGATTTTACGCCGTTTTCCCCTAGATGGCACGCATCTTGTATTTGAACCAAAATCAGCAGGCGCGAGACTCCCGACCAAGCGGGGCGCGAGGAGCGGGTGGCGGGCGCAAGCTTTTGAAATCTTAATAAAGGGTAAAAAGGAGATTGAGATGAGACTACCAAAACCCCTAACCAGAGTGACGATAGCACTTCTGGCTATGTTCATGGCCATTGCTGCTTTCGCTTATGCGGGTGAGGCTACTAGCGCCCCGGCGGGCAATGTAACCTTCACGATAGAGGCCCCTGCCTCACGCACTCCCGACCCGGCGGGTGGAGCTACAGGCTCCGCAATAGATGTTAAGACCGGCGAAACCTCCCTTCTCGACCTCGCCAACGCCATCGGCCACAACAAAGTGGCAATTAACATGGTCTGGGTCCTTCTCACCGGCTTTCTGGTCATGTTTATGCAGGCCGGTTTCGCCATGGTGGAGGCGGGCTTCACCCGCGCGAAAAACGTCTGCCACACGATGGCGATGAACTTCATGATCTATCCCCTGGGCATGCTGGGCTTTTACGTCTGCGGCTTTGCCCTGATGTTCGGCGGTTTCGGCGCTTTGGGGACCCTCGGCGGCTACGACGGGTTGAACAGCGAGTTCGCCATTAGCCTCTTCGGCCACGATTTCGGCCTCTTTGGCACAACCGGCTTCTTTTTGTCAGGAAATTCCTATGACGTGGCAATATACGCCATGTTCCTTTTCCAGATGGTCTTCATGGATACCACCTGCACCATCCCCACAGGCTCGATGGCTGAGCGCTGGAAATACTCCTCCTTCATGATCTACGGCCTTTTTGTCAGCACCATCATATACCCGATCTACGGCAACTGGGTCTGGGGCGGCGGCTGGCTGGCGACCCTCGGCAAGTATTTCTCCCTTGGCCACGGCCATGTAGATTTCGCGGGCTCCTCCGTGGTTCACATGACCGGCGGCGTACTGGCCCTGGTCGGCGCCTGGATAATCGGCCCCCGTTCCGGCAAGTACAACAAGGACGGCTCCGTCAACGCCATTCCCGGCCACAACATACCGATGGCTATAGTCGGCACCTTCATCCTCGCCTTCGGCTGGTTCGGCTTCAACCCCGGCTCGACCCTCGCAGGCACCGACCTTCGCATCGCGGTGGTTGCCGTAAACACCATGCTCGCATCCGCCACCGGCGCGGTTGCCGCCACCCTTTACATGTGGCTTTTCAAGACCAAGAAGCCCGACCCCTCGATGATGGCCAACGGACTTTTGGCCGGTCTAGTCGCGATAACGGCTCCCTGCGGCTTCGTCAACTCCATGAGCGCCTGCATAATCGGTCTGGTTTCCGGCGTACTCGTCGTAGAAGCGGCCTTTTTCATCGACCAGAAGGTCAAGATTGACGACCCGGTAGGCGCGGTGGCTGTCCATGGCGTGAACGGCGCTTGGGGCTGCCTGGCCCTCGGCCTTTTTGCCGACGGCACCTACGGCGACGGCTGGAACGGTGTTGCCGGTCCCGTAAAGGGCCTGTTTTACGGCGACGCAAGTCAGTTCATAGCCCAATTCATCGGCGTTGCCACCAACATAATCTACGTAGGCGCCATCGGTTATATAGTCTTCAAGCTAATCGACAAGACAATCGGCCTTCGCACCAAGGAAAGCGAAGAGATTGAGGGCCTCGACCTACCCGAGATGGGCGTACCCGGCTACTCCGGCGTTGTGATGGACAAGTTCTCGGAAACCCCCACCTCGCGCTAACAGTTTTTGTCTTAAACATGACGGCGGGAGCCGTGGAACCGGCTCCCGCAACCTCTTTAACCGGACATAGAAAGGAAACCAATGAAAAGCAGCCTCAAAATCTCCGCAATTACCCTTGCCTCGACTCTTCTTCTCGGCAGTAGCGCCCTCGCGCTGGGCCCGGTGTCCGTGACCGCCAAGGCCGACTACGCCAGCAAATACGTATGGCGCGGCTACGACCTCTACGCAAACGGCGACGCCTTCCAGCCCTCCCTCACCGCCTCGGTTGCCCCGATGGACGGACTTGGCCTCTCGCTGGGCGCCTGGGGCTCCTACGACGTGGACAACAACACCGAATGGACCGAATTTGACTACACACTCTCCGGCTCCTACGCCGCCACCGACAAATTGAC
>SRXB01000060.1 GCA_009724975.1 bacterium
TTGTAGTTGAGGTCGTCGAGCACCTTGACGCTCGGGAACATGCCGAGGATGCCGCCGACCGGATTGCCGGACGCCGCCTCCTCCTTGCCGACCTTGATCAGGTACATGATCGACACCCCGCAGGCCATGGCGAAGGCCGCGTAGCCGATGAAGCAGGTGATGACGTGATAGGTCAGCCAGTTGCTCTGCAGCGCCGGCACCAGCGGGGCGATGGTCGCATCAAGCCCCCACTGCGCCCAGATCATCCCGGCGAAGGCGAAGGGGAGAACGAAGGCGCCGACCGCCCGGTGCTTGTACTTGAGGTCGAAGAGCAGGTAGATGAGCAGGATCGACCAGGCGAAGAAGACCACCGACTCATACAGGTTGGAGAGCGGGGCCTGCTGGAAGCCCAAGGCATAGGCCTCGCGCCAGCGCAGGCCGATGGCGGCGGTGTTGGCGGCGAAACCGAGCCAGCTCAGGACTGTGGCGGCCAGCGCGGTCTCTTTGCTTTTCGCGACAAGGAAAGCGAGGTACCCCACCATGGCAAAAAAATACGCACCGGTGGCGATGTTGAAAAACAGGGAACTGGTCATGACGAGGCCTCCTTGGCCTGACTGTTTTTGTCCGTCAACGCGGTGGCGAGGTCTTTTTTCAAGGTGTCGAAATTGAGGGCGAACGCCGGCTGGTTGCGGTGGGCGCTGCCGCCGAACCGGATGCCAACGCCCTCCCCCTTCGCCTGGATGACGAGCCACAGGCGCCGGTGCGAGAAGAAAAAGGCTCCGAACGAGCCAATGACCATCAGGAAGCAGCCGAGCCAGACCACCCAGACGCCGGGATCCTTGGCGACCTGCAGGCCGGTGTAGTAGCGCTGGTCCATGCCGGTCAGCGTGAAGATCTGCTCGCCGGCGCGCTGGGCATCGAAGTCGGGGTAATTCTGCATCACGATGAACGGGTTGCCGTAGCGGCCATCGGGGGTGATGACGTGCATCTGCACCGCCGGGCCGAATTTGTCGTAGTTCTCGGTCGAGTTGGTAACCGCGAAGGCGTAGCCGCCGGGGAGCGGGACATGCTCGCCCTGGCGGGCCGACACTTCAACCGTCTGTCCGGTCGCCCGGTCACGCACCCGGAAGCGGAAGGTCGCATCGCCGGCCGGGCCGTAACTCGACTGGTAGAAGGTGATGCCATCGAAGTTCAGCGGGTCGTTGACCTCGATGCGCTTCTTCAATACCTCGCCGCCGTGCTGCAGCACGGCCAGGTCGCTGGTGAACTCCTTGGGACGCCGGGTCCCGTCGTAGAACTCCACCTCGAAGTTGTCGCAACGCACCGAGAAACCCAAGGGGATCGGCTCCTTGCCGCCGCGCGGCATAACATGGTCGGCAGTGCCGCCCTCGACGATGTTGACGTAAGCCTTGTACCCCCAGATGTTGCCGATCATGGCGCCGAGGAAGATGATCAGAATCGAGAGATGTGTGACGTAAACGCCGAATCGCGACCAGGCGCCTTTCTCGGCATAGAGGTGAACCGCGCCGTCCTGCCTGGTGACGACTGGTGCGGCGAAACGGCTCCTGAGAAAGCCGATGGCCTGCTCGCTGACATCATCGAGCCGCCCCTTGGGGAGCGCCGCTTCATAACTGTTGCCAAGGGAGCGGAAGAAGCCCTCGTCAGCGATCAGTCGCGGCTCGCGCACGTTCCGCCAGACCTGGGGGAAGCGTTTGATCGAGCAGCAGATCAGGTTGACGGCGAACAACCCGAGAAGCGACAGAAACCACCAGGAGTGGTACATGTCGAAGGCATTGATCGAGGCATCGAGGAATTTCAGCAGGCCGAGGCTCCAGCCGAGCTTTTCCGCCATCTCTTCCGGAGTCGTCCCCTGTTCGATGACCGTGCCGATGATTGACGTGAGAGCCAGCAGGATCAGGGTGATGATCGCCAACCGCAGCGAACAAAGTCCTTCCCAGAGGCTGTCGATGAAGCCACCCCGGGAGGCTCTTGTCGTCTGATGCGAGACTGATTTATCCAATGACGTAACTCCTTGCGTTAAGAAATCAGGCAATAGCATGCCTGGCCCACCCGTCTCGGGCGGGGGGTGAATCTCGGCGCAAAGGAGCATTAAATCAGCAGGACGACAGTGCGGTGGAGGAGGATCGTTTCGGGAATGCGCGGGCGGGATGGCGCAGGGAACTGACCGCGAAGATCACGTCCCCCCACAAGGGCCAGGGGGGCCACGATCAGGCCAGCGGCCGGAGCCGGGGAGAGAAGCTTCGCATTCAGAACCCGACTGCGCTTGGATCGCCATTGCGGGTGAGAGGAGAGGTCGGGGCAGGGCTTGTCCCCACAACAGGTTTGCGCTGGCGGGGCAACCACCGCAGGCGACGCGGCCTCGGGGCAGCAGACCACGGAGGTGGCCGGGATGAATCCCGCCTGCCCGTCCCTATCGAGGCACCTGGCATGGCCGGGATTGACGTGCCCTGCCGTCAACAGGCAGAGCGTCAGGATCACCAGCAATGGCAGGCGCGGCAGGCGCCGGAAAAGGCTATTCATCATGGGCCCGGTTTTATCGAAACGCCGAGAACGGCAACAGTCTTTAGTGAGTACAGATCATCTGGCCAGCAGTGAGGCCAGGGCCTCGCGCACGAGCGTCGAAATGCTTTTCGATTTTCTCCGGCAGATTTGCTGCAGCATCTGCTTTTCCTTCTCGTTGACCCGCAGAGAAATTACGTGCGGCATAGGTTGATGCCTCACTTTGTTTCGCGATTTGGACGTTTTCTCCCTGGCTTGACGCGGCATTGAAATCGGTCCCTTTCAACCTCAATCAAAATCGAACAATTCCGACAACAACGATTTTTTCTTCTTATGAGGATGTTTCGGGAATGGGGGCTGATCGTACCCCGCACCGCCGGAGGGATGTTCGCGGCGAAGGTGCTCGGGAGAGCGATAGCAGGCGTCTTTCCCCGGATAGGGAGAAGTACCTGCCTGGGAATTGGCCCGGTCGATGATCTTGTCGAGTTCCCCCCGGTCGAGCCAGACGCCCCGGCATTCCGGACAGTAGTCGATTTCGATGCCCTGGCGTTCGGTCATGACCAGGTTGGCGGTCGGACAGACGGGACACTTCATGATGGTTCCTCCTGGTTAGGCCACAGTGCCCGAGGCAGTGCGGGCTGGCGGCGGGGGAAATAAAAAAGACCTTTACCCTCGGCATGGTTGCCTGGATAAAGGTCTTGTCGGCAGGTATCTGCCCCGGTTCCGGGTCTTGCGACCGTCCTGACGAAACCGGGTCGGCCATGTCTCCGGCCGATAACTACTCCCCTTTTGTCGCGACATATAATGGATCGGGTCAAAGCTGTCAAGCCTTTTGCGGGGCACCCGACGGCAGACTTCCGAATCTGAACGCGGCCCGTTCCTGCGTGTGAAGCGAACCTCACGGAGCACAATGCTGCGACAGGACTTTTTCCCCGCCCGGCGCAGGAACACCCACAGGCCCCAACCAAACTTCCGGGCTTGGCGCGTCCGGACTCCGGGTGATGGCTCAACGGCGAACAGCAGCACGAATGGCGGGCAAGCAGCTCCGCACAAGGGGCTTTGCCTGTGCAGCCGGCTGCCCGGCCCTTCAGAGGAGGAACAGGGCGAGGAAATAGCTGAGGGCCGAACTCTGCCGCGGCGCCGTTTCCCAGCCGAGCAGCATCCGATAGCGCATCTGCACGTAGCGAACGCGGGGCATGGCCGGCGGCAGCGCGGGGTGCTCGTCGATTTCGATGCGGAACACCATGTCGTCGGCGGTCCCGCGCGCATTCACCGCGGCGAACCGGATGGTGGCCGCGTCCCGGAGGAGGGCGCCCTTGCCGGCAAGGTCGAGGTCGGTGCGCGCCAAATGATAGCTCTCCACCTCGGCGATCACCCAGCGGCGCAGGATGTCGGTCGCCGCCGGGTCAACCGCCGTATGGGCGAAGCAGGAGCGGATCAGCAGGAACCCGGCGAGAGCGGCCAGGACCCAGACGGGTTGTTTTCTGGCAAAACGCAGAAGGGTCATGGCACCCCTGCTCCATGGCCTGCCGGCCGGCTGTAGCCCAAATACAAACAGGGACCTGCCGCCAAGTGCAAGTCCCTGTATTTGATTTCGTAGCGGGGGCAGGATTTGAACCTGCGGCCTTCGGGTTATGAGCGATTGAGCGCCCATTTTCCCCAAACAAGCAAAATCAATAACTTGCTATTTTTGTTAAGCTTTCTCCGACTTCGAGGTTAGCCCATATCGACCATTTTATCCATGTTTTTGAAAATTTGGTGTACAAAATGGTGTACAGAAATCGACGGCACTATTTACCGCAAAAGGCAGCGGCACGTGAATGGTTCGCATATGTGGCCCAGGTCGGCTCGTACTCTTCCGCCTGATTGCCCCATGCTGCCCATTTCGGCCTTGGCCCCCTGGCGAACAACTCCAGATATGGGCTAGGGCTACAAGCCTCGATGATATCATATTGTTCATCAGGCTTGCGGGAGTGCTCCCGCTTCCGCGACATGATGCTGTTTACTTGGCT
This sequence comes from bacterium, assembly GCA_009724975.1. GTDB lineage: Bacteria > Desulfobacterota > Deferrisomatia > Deferrisomatales > BM512 > SCTA01. The sequence goes on from SRXB01000060.1 coordinate 4,512, forward strand.
ACGGCCTGGCGCCAAGGTCCGCATTGAACCTTTAATGCCGAACAGCAGCAGTTCAGTGGTGTTGCGGAAATAGAAACCAACCCCTCTGCCGTCGGGAAGCCCATCTTTCCGGACCTTCTGCCAAACAAGGTTGGTCTTGTATTTGAAGCCCCAAGCTTCCATGACTTCCAAGCCTTCCGGGAGCAGAGCATTCGGCACCCATAAATAAAGGTGGCTGCTTTCCGCTGCCGCCTGGGCGACAGGGATTTCCATGATCTCGCGCAGCGTCAGCGTGGGATAACGAGTCAGCCGTTTATGTTCGGGGGCCATTTTCCCCGTTCGATTTTGGAACTGCCAAGGCGGATCGGCCAAAATAGTTTTAAACTTTTTCTTACCGATAAATTTTGCAAAATCTTCTGCCGCGCTTATTTGATTTTTCATTGCATTAGTCCTCGACATAAAGTTTTTTACTAATCCCGAAAATCAGCAGCGGACAACCGCCGCTCCCTCCGCCATCTACTCGCGGCAACAATTTGCTCATGTGTGTCGTCGAAGCACCATAAGAAGTCCCCTTCCCTAGTTCAACAAAAATTTCCTGCAATTCATCGCATCTCGTTACGATTACACCAACGCTGATTGCTCTCAAGTCGAAAAGCAATCGGAAGTTGTTCAAATCACGATCATAAAATGGGTCTTTATTGTTCCATTCGATTTCTAGTGCAATCTTGTTTTTGAAACAATCAACTCCATGTGTAGGCGTTTTATATTCATCTTCATCAATGAGAATTGCAGTGTCGAAAGACTTTTCCTCCCAGCCTCTTTCGTAAAATTCAGAGTCAATTTTTTCGGAAATCGGAGACTTCCGCCCACCTGGCTGGACAATATCTGAGCGATTCAGCCGAAATGCGGTTAGCACCTCGATTATTTGCTGCCATTCCTCGGGGAAGTCATTTTTCAAGATGGCACAAGCATGCTTGAATTCATGAACTTCGTAATGATCCAGAATAAATTGCGGAAGAAGGTCTTTCCCCATTCGTGACACCTCTGAGCTTGTTGGCTCAAGATATCAAATCCCCAACATTTTGGGGAGGGTCTTTTTTTAACCCCATCTTATGGTGGTCGAGATCGTCAGCTTTTGATATTTTCAATTCAAGCATTTTTGCTACGGAGGCTGTCATGCTCGCCCTTGAAGAATGGGCCAAGGATCGCAATTTTCTGATTGCGATTTTTTCGACCCAGATTGCCGCCACAGCCCAAACTTTAGACCTGCCATTGCATGAGATCAAAGCTCATAGGCTGTGCGGTATCCAGTTTGCGCCTCCCAATCCTCACGCCTGGTTCAAACTCTATCGGTCACATCGGCTTCCCACTGTCTTTCTCCGGGAAATTTTCCGCCATCTTTCCCGCCTAGACAAATCCACCATCTCCACCTGGCAAGATGTTGTCGACTATCTACCAAAAATTTCGAAAGAACGGCCCCGTATTACCTTGACACCGGAAGCAACCGAAAAAGCCCTTCGGCTTCGAGACTCTTTATGGGCCGAAAACTTCAAGGATTTGGCAGCGGACTTCTCACCAGAGCCATTAGAACCTGCCTTCCGGGACAAAGCTCTTTCTCTGATCGATCAACACGGACTGGCAGCATCATACTATTTCTTCGTGCTTTTCCCTTGCTGGCTGCACTACCGCATACACCCAACACTACTATATCGCAAGGCCAGGCACGGCGATGTGGACGCCATCGAAAAGCTGCTGCGCCTCGATGCCTTGATGATCCATGATCCTTATATCGGCAAGCGCATTCAGGCATTACGCTTCAAAAATAAGTTCAACACATATGAAGAACTCATGGCCGCCCCACTGAAGTTGCCCAAAGTGAAAGCCTCCCATAAACGCCTGAAAATGGCCTTTGCTGGCCTGATTTCAGTTGTTGCTCAATTAACCAAACAACCTCTGAACGAACCCGAGATTCGCGCCCTTTTCGATGCTGCGGCAAAAGATGCCGGACGCGGTGACATTGATACCGACCTCCCACCCAGCCAAGAGGCTTTCTCCAAAGCCATTCAGCGAGAACGGGCTTTCTGGTTGGCAAGTGTGACGCCGGACAAAAAAATCTGATTCAACTGTCCGGGCACTTTCCCCCGCTTGCTGCTATCTCTTTGCGCAACAAAGCACAAGGAGATGACAGCGAATGTCACAGAATTACCCCGGCAACTTCTCAGACCCAGCCCTCGCCGGCCCGTTGCCGCCCCACGCGGGCGAGCGGGCCGACGAGACGGGCTGGGCTTTCCCATGCATGGCGGAGTCTGTAACACGCCATGCGCTAATCCCATTTCAGGGAGGATGGACCTTTCTTCTTTGTGGTCTGGACTCTTTCGATGTTGGTGGCTTTGTCGAATGGGATGACCATTGGGAACAAACCAAGTCCATATTGCAGGGACAGAAAGATGCCTCCTGCGGCAAAGATGGCCTAATCGACATTTTGGCAAACGGTCGGCCATTCATGCACCGGCCAACAGCCAAACCGCCAAATTACCGCTTTCATCTGCAATTCCCCGAATATCACCTCTACCTGGCAATTACCAATCCGCCCAGGAAATCGCCGAACGTTTACCTTTCCTTTAATTCCGAAGCCCTCTGGAAGCTAGGCACACCTGAATGCCTGCAGCTTGCCGAAAGTGACCTGCAATCGCTCGGCGGCAGCCTGCTTTATTTCCAGCCAAGCCGCTGCGACCTAGCCGCCGATTACTTCATTCCCGGCGACTTATCCCGCGCCTTCCTCGAATCTCACAAGGTTTCCAGAAGTCGGAAGATCGAGCAGCACCTGAACGACACCACGCCGGAAACTTTTTACGTCGGCGACAAGGGCGCACCGATCCGGCTGCGCATCTACGACAAGGGCAAAGAAATCACCCACAGCAAAAAGTCGTGGTTTCTCTCCCTTTGGGATCTGCAAGACCCAGCCTGCGTCTGGCGCACCGAATACCAGGTACGCCGGGCGGTGCTCAAGCAGTTCGGAGTCAACACCATCGACGATCTGCAAGCCAGGCTCGGCGGCGTGTGGCGCTATCTGACGGAAGAATGGTTTTCCCTGCGCTTACCGGATCAAGCCAAGCAGGATCGGCGCACCGTGCATCCCTGGTGGGAAGACGTCCAAGGGCGAGCGGATCAGTTCGGTCCTGCCATCAGTCTGCAACGCTCCCTCGATGGCGAGCAGCCGCCCGACCTCGCCTGGTACATCTCGCACATATCCGGTTGCCTGCCATCAATCGCGGCCCGGCTTGGCACTAATGATTTCAAAGAGGCGGCAAACCGGCTTTATAGCGAAATGTGCAACTACTGGTTTAACCGGGACTTCCAAGAGGAATACGCCAAGCGCGCCATCAAGCTCGGCAAACACCCGGCAACAGGAGGGGCGCATGAAAAAGAGTGGTGAGCCAGCCCCCTCCCCTTTCATCTCGCCGAACGAGTTGGCCGAACGCTGGCAGTGTGCCAGGTCATCTGTTGACCGGATCGCAAGACGGGCGGGGATCAAACGTATCTGTCTTGGGGAAGGGAAAAACGGGATGGTGCGATTTCTACGGAAGGAGGTCGAAGCTTATGAACAAAACCGCATGATCTGACAATCAACTACACCCGCATCAAAAAGCCTCCGGGAACCGCAAGTCCCCCGGGGGCATTAATTTCCAACGTTTCAAGTCAGCTATTATTATCATAAGCGAACACCGCATTGTGTAACTTGAGCAGCTTTCCCTTTTCCTCACTATAACAGCCTATTTTAATGCGAGCATTGCCGTCTATTTTTACATTATTAATTGCGACAGGAACCCTAAATGTTTCATTATCACTTACCACAACCTCAAAATCAGCATCACCTACCTTCTCAATGCCGACGGAAAAAAAATTCACATCATTCAACTCCAACTTAATTGGCATAACATAATCCATCACAGTCTTTAGCTCATTTTTGAAATCGACCTTAGCTTCTATTTTTATTTTCTGCAAGGAACCCTCGCCTACATATACCTTTATCGCATCACCTATATTCACAACGTATGACGACTTACTGTTTAACAACGAATATCTCGTTCTTATCTCTAGCCTTTTTTTACCAACTAGATCCTTGTTACTTATGCTTATATAATTATCTTTAGTATCAATTGTGTAAAACTCAACACCTTCGTTATCTACATAATATTTTCTATTTTTATGAAGATAATAACCATCACGGTTATTATTGAAATTGACCTCATATACATTGTTTTTCACAGAAAAGCTCAATACGTCTTCATTTACAAAATCTTCTTTTTTCATATATCGTGGCTCACTATCGAAAACCATATGTGAGGCCACAAGTATTTTAGGAAATTTTTTATTTGGCAAGCTTATATTTTTTTCATTGTTCTGGCAAGTTATGACAGGAATAGCGGCGTTATTACATTTGATAGAAAAATCATTTATTGGTTTTTTATCTCCATCTTCTACAAATACGTTGAATGGCTTTTCATATCCACAAATAAAATAATATACACCTGGCGCCAGCATCAAAAACATAGGAAGGCTAAATGCGGTAATTATATACCAGAAAAATTTTGCAATCTTCTTATTATTAATAGCACAAAGAGTAACTACAGCACTCCATATGATGGCATACCAAAACAACATATGAGCCAGAATTTCTGGCATATAAGTTGTCAAAAGATCGCTATATCCCATCTGCATTATAATCTTTCAGTCGATCCAATATTAATATTCTTGATCAGAACACCGCCACTTTTCTTCCAGACGGCAATGCCTACGTTAGAAAAATCTTCGTTTTTCGTGATATTTTGCGACGTATCTAAATAATCAAAAGCGGCCTGCTCCCCAAGATCAGTCTTCATTATTAAATAATAG
>SRXB01000355.1 GCA_009724975.1 bacterium
GGAGCGGCGGCGGGTGCGGGAGCCGACGAGGCCGCGGCCTGTTCGGGTGCGGGCGCGACCTGCTTCGGGGCTGAGCCTTTTTGCTGTTTCTGGCGAAGGTCTTCCAACACCAGTTTGCAAATAGCCCTCATAGCCTCCATTATACCGGTGCCGATGTGTGCGCAGGTTTCGAATTCCGGCACGCCGCGAAGGTTTAGCTCTTTTCGCATCTCCTCGACCGGCATAACCGTGGGCATGTCGCGCTTGTTGTACTGGATGACGAAGGGCATGGTTTCGGGGTCGAAACCATGGATGCGAAGGTTTTCGTGGAGGTTTTCCAGCGATTCCAGGTTCTGCTCGCGCATGCCCACCTGGGAATCGGCGACGAAGACGACGCCGTCGGCCCCTTTTAGCACCAGTTTTCTGGTGGTGTTGTAAAAGACCTGGCCGGGGACGGTGTAGAAGTTGAACTTGACGCGGAAGCCGCCGATTTTGCCGAAATCTACCGGAAAGAAGTCGAAGAAGAGAGTTCGGTCCGTCTCGGTGGCGAGGCTTACGAGCTTTCCCTTGTTTTCCGGATTTATCTTGGCGTGGATCGTCTGGATGGAGGTTGTCTTGCCGGAAAGACCCGGGCCGTAATAGACGATTTTGGCGGTCATTTCCCTTGCGGCGTAGTTTATTATGGCCATCGAGCCCCCTTCTAAGCGGTTTTGCTCAAATGAATCAGATACTCGGTGTTTCCCTTTTTCGCGCCCTTTATCGGGGACAAAATTTCCCCGAGAACGCCAAAACCCAATAATCTAGCATTATCGCACACTTTCTCAAGTGCTTTTTTTCTTGCCGCCTCATCTTTTACAACTCCGCCCTTGTCAATCTGCCCGCGCCCCACCTCGAACTGGGGCTTGACGAGGGCTATGACCTCCCCTTTTTCCTTAACCAGCTTGGAAACCTCGGGAAGGATGAGGTCAAGGGAGATGAAGGAGGCGTCTATCACCGCCAGGTCGCACCTCTCTCCGAGCTGCTCGGGGGTGAGGAAGCGGATATTGCAGCGCTCTATGTTGACGACGCGGCTGTCCTGCTGGAGTTTCCATGCAAGCTGGCCGTAGCCGACGTCAACCGCGAAGACTTTTTTCGCGCCGCGCATGATGAGGCAGTCGGTGAAGCCGCCGGTGGAGGCGCCCACGTCTATGCAGACGAGCCCTTGGGGGTCGACCCCAAAAGCGTCTAGGGCCGCCTCAAGTTTCAGCCCGCCCCTGCTCACGTAGGGGCATTGTTCGCCCTTTAGCCTGACCTCGGCCTCTTCGCTTACCAGCTGTCCGGCTTTTTGCGCCTGATGGTCGCCCACCACGACCATGCCGGACATTATCATCGCCTGCGCCTTCGAGCGCGTTTCGGCTATTTGCCTGTCAACCAAAAGCTGGTCTAGGCGGACCTTGCCCGAAGCCATTTACCCGCCCGTCAGCGCCCTGAAAATCGCCTCCGGGCCGATTCCGGCCTCGTCGCGAAGGTCTTTTTGTGAGGCGTGGCCGATGAAGGCGTCGGGGAGGCCGAGTCTTTTAAGGGGCTTTGTTACGCCATTGTCGCAGAAAAGTTCGGCTACGGCCGAGCCGAACCCTCCGGCAAGGACGTTTTCCTCTACTGTGACGACGCGGTAGGATTTAGCCGCCAGCGCCAAAATAGCCTCCTCGTCAAGCGGCTTTGCGAACCTCGCGTCGAAGAGGGAGACCTTCACCCCCTCGCCCTCGGCCCGCTCAACCGCGGCCAGAGCGCTCTCCATAACGGTGCCAAGGCATATCAGCGCCACCGCGCCCTCGCCTCCGTCCCGAAGGAGCCTGCCCTTGCCGATTTCCCAAGAAGAAGGCTCCTCGTCGATGCATACGCCCGCCGAATTGCCCCTTGGGTAGCGCACCGAGGAGGGGCCGTCGATGGTAAAGGCCGTGGAAAGGGCGTTAACCAGCTCGTTTTCATCGGAAGGGGCCATTACCGTCATCGAGGGGATGTGGCGAAGGTAGGAGATGTCGAACGCTCCGTGGTGGGTCGGCCCGTCCGCGCCCACAAGGCCAGCGCGGTCTATGGCGAAGACCACGGGGAGGTTCTGTAGCGCCACGTCGTGGATTATCTGGTCGTAGGCGCGCTGGAGGAAGGTGGAATAGATGGCGACAACCGGCCTTTGCCCCTCGCA
>SRXB01000356.1 GCA_009724975.1 bacterium
TCTATGGAGGAGTCAAAATCCTCTATCTCGTTGGAGAAAATCCACAAGTGGCCGCGCAGAGCCCTTCTCTCGCACCCTTTTTTCAGCCTAAGCGCTTTCAAGGCAGTCCTTTCGCACAAAAAACGTCAATTTGTTATACTTTAAGCCGTAACCACCACCGAAAGGAAGCCAAAGTGAGCGAAAAGCAAAAAGCCGCCCGCATAGAGGGCGCGAACCCGCTTAAACTGAAGGAAATGGTAGGGTATCAGGAGGGCTCGATAGTAAGCCGCATAATCCACCAGGAGGAGGCCGGAACCCTCACCGTCTTCGCCTTCGACGAGGGGCAGGCCCTTTCCGAGCACACCGTCCCCTTCAACGCCTACATCCAGGTACTGGAGGGCGAGGCGCTTATAACCATCGGCGAAACGCCATGCGTTGTGCGCGAAGGGGAAATAGTCCTCATGCCGGGCGCAGTCCCGCACCGCGTAAACGCCGAGAAGCGGTTTAAAATGCTCCTTACGATGGTGAAGGCCCCCGCCAGATAGTGAAAAACAGCGGCGAGCAACCGTGCCGCGCCCATAAAAAATGCCTTGACTCGAACTTTTGATAATACTATTTTGAAATGGCGTTTTAGCGCGAACCACCGCGACAGGGTTTGTAATTAGCCCTCGCGCCATGAAGGCAAAGAGACGCGGCCAACCGCGTCTTTACTTTTGGTATTTTAGAAACATTCTGGCCAAGGGCAGATTCAAGGCAGGAAAGCATCATGGAAAAAGGCACGGTCAAGTGGTTTAACGAACAAAAAGGTTTCGGCTTCATCAAAAAGGAGGACGGCCCCGACGTCTTCGTGCACTACAGCGCTATTCAGGTCGAAGGCTTCAAAACCCTGCGCGAGGGCGAAGAGGTCGTTTTCGACGTGATACAGGGTCCCAAAGGCCCCCAGGCCGCCAACGTCAAGCGCGGCTAGCCAAAACAAATCCAAAAATCAAAGCGGGCTAAAAGCCCGCTTTTTTTTTGTCCCTTTTTTCCGGCAAGAGGGATTAAAAATACTTCTTGTCGCGAAAGCCTTGGAAAAGGCGGACGGTCGGGGGGTATAATAAAATGCAAAACCTTAAACGAAAAGGAACCAGCCATGAAAACAGTCGCCAGGATAGCCCTCGTTCTCCTCCTCTCCTTCGCCGCCGCCTCCGTGCTTACCGCCTGCAATCCCTTCGCCCCCGGGCAGGTAAAGAAAGAGGCCCGCTAAGGCAAAAAAAGCCGCAGGATAAAACCGGCGGCTTTTAAAATCGCCCGAAAGGTTAATTCAACCCCAGGGAAAGAGCGCCCTGCCCGCCTTCTTTAAAAACCCCACCCTCTCCGCCGCTGTTTTGGGCGTCTCACCAAGCCCCGATTCGATGCGGCGCTGGTCGGTGGTGCGAACTACGTCGTCAAAGAGCTCGGGGTGCTTTTCGAAGAGCTTTGACATGCTCTCGCGGTCTATCCTCACAACCTCGGCCCCCTCGCCGCCAGCGCAGACGTCGGCGGCCCGCGCCCCCTTCTTCAAAAGCGCCATCTCGCCGAAATAATCCCCCACTGCAAGGACCTTCGCCTCGCCCGAGGGCATCAGCACCTCGCAGCTCCCCTCGCGCACGACGTAAACCGCGTCGCCAGACTGCCCCTTGACCAGCACCTTTTCACCCGCCTCGTAAAGGCAGGAGCAGGAATTGACGGCCAGAAAGTCGAAATCGGCGGGGGTGAGCCTTTTGGCGAGGAAGGGCAGGCTTCGCAGAAAAACGTCGAGCCTTTCGCGCTCGCCCTCGGACCTTCTCTCCTCCTCCAAAACTTCGGCGGACTCCTTAAGGTAAACGGTGCGGGTTGGATAAGGCGCGACGAGCGAATTTTCCCGAAGCGCATACCAGACCCTGGTCATAACCTCGTCGCAAACCCCAAGGCTCGCCGCGTAATCGCGAAGGAAAAAGCGAAGCTCGTACTCTATCGCCGAATCGCCGAAGGCGGCGGTAAGGACTATGGGCGCGGGCTCGCGCTCGATGGCGGGAATGGAAAGGAGAACGGCCCGCAGCACCTCTTTGACCTTTAGCGGCGGGTCGCGGTAGGAGGCCGAGACCTTCAGCCGGTGGGCGTGCAGGGAGTCGGGCCGGTGGTAATTGGTCACCTTCTGGCTGCCGAGCATTTTGTTCGGGA
>SRXB01000061.1 GCA_009724975.1 bacterium
GCTTGTTTCGGCAAGGAAATTCGAAGCGCTGAAGACCACGAGCGCCGGAGCCAGCCTCGACTCCCCCGCCCAGGTCGAAGCCGCCTTGAGGGAGATTTCCGCGCCCGAAATGCTAGCTCCGCCGGATGGGGAGTAAGGATTGCGGATGGCGGGCAAAGGCCGCCGGCAACCGGATTTGTCATTCCCGCTAAGGAGGGAATACAGCAAGATTTGATTTTATAAACTCGTGATTATCTGGGGGGGCAGTCGTGAAAATACCGGCAGTTTACATAATGGCGAGCGGGCGCAACGGCACACTGTATGTTGGCGTTACCGCCGACCTGTTGAGACGTGCATGGCAGCACCGCGAAGGCTTGGCAGAGGGGTTCACCAAAAAGTACAACGTCAAAATGCTGGTTTGGTATGAATTGCACGAGACGATGGAAAGCGCCATAAGCAGGGAAAAAGCGATGAAAAAGTGGCGCCGCGAATGGAAGCTCTCAACAATCGAACGGGAAAATCCAAAATGGGTTGACCTTTGGGCCAAAATACTCGGAAAAGACGAAGACTTGCATCGTCATTCCCGCGTATGCGGGAATCCAGAGTCGTCGACACCATTTCTAGATTCCCGCATGCGCGGGAATGACGGAACTTGAAATATCGTCGCTTTTTCAAAAAAAGTGTCGCGCGGGAGCGGGGCGCGCAAAGCCCTGCAAAAGAAAAAGCGTCGAAGACGCGCACAAACGGGATTTAATGGACTACTTCCTTGAACTTTTTCTCGGCGGGCTGACGCGTGGGGCTATTTACGCCCTCATTGCGCTGGGCTACACGATGGTCTACGGAATCATCGAGCTCATCAATTTCGCCCACGGCGAAATCTACATGATAGGGGCCTTCACCGCCCTCATCGCCGCCAGCGTCCTCACCCTAAACGGCTTCACCGGCCTTTCGGTCCTCTTCCTCTCGCTTTCGGCGGCGGCAATATGGGCGGGGGCCTACGGTTTCACCATCGAAAAAATCGCCTACAAGCCACTGCGCGGCGCGCCGCGCCTCTCGCCGCTAATCAGCGCGATAGGAATGAGCATCTTTCTTCAGAATTACGTGCTTTTGGCGCAGACCCCCGATTTTTTGCCCTTTCCGCAACTGGTTCCGGAATTTGAGTTCATGGAGCCGGTGGCGCACATCTTCGGCTCCTCGGAGCTGGTCATTATTTCCACCGCGGCCATTCTCATGGCGGTCTTGACCTGGTACATAAAATTCACCCGCATGGGCAAGGCGATGCGCGCCACCGCTCAGGACCGCACCATGGCGCTTCTGGCCGGAGTAAATGTAAACCGAGTCATCTCCACCACCTTCGTCATCGGCTCGACGCTGGCGGCGGTGGGCGGGGTTTTGATAGCCTCGCACGTGGGGCAGATTAACTTCGGAATAGGGTTCATAGCGGGGATAAAGGCCTTCACGGCGGCGGTGCTGGGCGGGATAGGCTCGATACCGGGGGCTGTTTTGGGCTCTCTTATCCTCGGCTGGACCGAGAGTTTCGCCACCGGCTATATTTCCAGCGATTACGAGGATGTTTTCGCCTTTTGCCTACTTGTCCTGATACTGATTTTCCGTCCCGCCGGCCTTTTGGGCAAGTCAAAGGCGCAGAAGGTGTGACGATGGGCGAGAGGCTAAGGAGTTTCATCAGGTCGGCGGCCATCGCGCTATGGTTCGCGGTCTTGACCTTCCCGCTAATGGTCGTGAAGGTAAACACCGTGGATAACGTGGTTATCTGGCGGTGGGCGAACATGGGGTGGGTGGCGCTTGGCGCTTTCGTCCTTTCCTACCTCTGGCGCTACCTGGAGGCAAAGAGGGCAGCCTCCATGGGCGCGGGCCAGTCGCGCTTCTCCCTCGCGCTCCAAAACCCGAAAACCCTTGTGGCGCTGGCCGCCCTTGGCCTCGCCTTTGCCCTGCTCTTCCCGCTTGTCGCATCCGAATACCGCGTAAACACGATAATAAACGCCTACATCTATATCGTGCTTGGCCTTGGGCTAAATATCGTTGTGGGGCTGGCTGGCCTTCTGGACCTTGGCTACGTGGCTTTCTATGCGGTTGGTGCCTACTCCTACGCTCTCTTGAACCACCATTACGGCCTCGGCTTTTGGGCGGCCTTGCCGATAGGCGCGGGGCTGGGGGCCTTTTTCGGAATACTTCTCGGCATACCGGTCCTGAGGCTTCGCGGCGATTACCTGGCGATAGTCACCCTGGGTTTCGGCGAGATAATCCGCCTCATACTCGAAAACTGGAACGAATTTTCCTTCGGCCCCTCCGGCATAGCCAACATCGACAACCCGACCCTCTTCGGCGCGCAGCTCTCGCGCTCAAACGGCATACTCTTCATCTACTATCTCATGGTGGGCTTCGTGGCCCTCACCGTCTTCGTGGTGAGAAGGCTTGAAAACTCGCGCCTTGGCCGTTCGTGGCTCGCCCTTCGGGAAGACGAGACCGCCTGCCAGGCGATGGGGATAGACAAGATGAAGACCAAGCTCGCCGCCTTCGCCCTTGGCGCCACGTGGGCCGGCATGATGGGGGTGGTCTTCGCCGCCAAGACTTCTTTCATAAACCCGGCCAGCTTCACCTTCCTTGAATCGGCCCTGATACTGGCGATAGTGGTGCTGGGCGGCATGGGCTCGGTGCTGGGGGTGATAGTCGCCTCCCTTGTGCTGGTCCTCCTCCCCGAGCAGCTTCGCGCCTTCGCCGAGTACCGCATGCTGATTTTCGGCGCCTCGATGGTGCTGATAATGGTTTTTCGTCCGCAGGGGCTCATAAGCGCCCCGAAAAAGAGCTATGCGCTCGACCTTGAAGAGGAGAGAGCCCGATGAGCGCCGCCATTCTGGAGGTGAGGGGTCTCATCAAGGATTTCGGCGGCCTTCGCGCCATCGACGGCGTCAGCCTTTCCGTGTCGGAGGGGGAGATAGCCGCCCTGATAGGCCCCAACGGAGCCGGCAAGACCACTTTTTTCAACTGTGTAACCGGCATATACCTCCCAACGGAGGGCGAGATAACCCTTGACGCAGGGAGAGGCGAAAAAAAGAGGCTGAACGGCCTCAAGCCAAACCAGATCACCGCACTGGGAATGGCCCGCACCTTCCAGAACATACGCCTTTTCGGCAAGATGACCGCCCTTGAAAACGTGATGGTGGGCCGACACCCGCGAACAAGGGCCGGAATACTTGGCGCAATCTTCAGGGGGCCAAAAACCCGCGCCGAGGAGAGGGAAACGGTGGAGAAAAGCCACTGGCTCCTGAAACTGGTGGGCCTGGGCTCGGTCCTGAACGAGGCGGCGGCGAATTTGCCCTACGGAGCGCAGCGAAGACTAGAGATAGCCCGCGCCCTGGCCACCGAGCCCGCCCTTCTTTTGCTGGACGAGCCCGCCGCGGGAATGAACCCGCAGGAGACTGTCGAGCTGGAAGCCCTCATCAGGAAGATACGCGCAGAGCTCGGCGTCTCGATTTTCCTCATAGAGCACGACATGAAGCTGGTGATGCAGCTTTCCGACCGCATACACGTAGTGGATTACGGCGTGAAAATCGCCGAAGGGACACCCGCCGAGATCCGCGAGAACCCCGCCGTCATAAAAGCCTACCTGGGCGAAGAGGGCTAAGCAGCCCGTCTCCCTCCAATTTTCCGCCCCGAGCCGCGCCGCAAGGGCCACTTTTTCACAAGTGAAACGGCGACCGTCAAAAAGCCGTTTTACTGGATGCGCCGGAATCAAAAAACCACGCCTTTTTTGCTTTCAAAGTGAAAGTTTTCATTTCCCATACTTAATGAAGGAAATTAGGAAGCGCATTGAAAGGCAAGCGATGGCGTGGAAAATTTTGATTATCCATCTGATTGGATACTTTTTTACTCACTTTTGCGGCGGCGTTACGATGAATTTTTGTGCATGGTTTTGGGGATGCTGGAAAATTGCGGGAAAGGGGAGTTTTCAACAGGGTTATCCACAGCTTTTCCCTACAGCCTGTGGAAATGGGGCGGAAGATGGTCCAAAAGTGTCCGCGAGACCTTGATTTTCGTAAGGGAAGAGGTGTCGGTTATCTTCACGGCCAGCACCTCGCCGGGCTTTTTGCCGAGGTTTTCAAGCGCAATCGAGATGGCTTCCGCCTCATCCTCGGCGGTCACCGGCACTCGCGCGGCCTCGGTGAAGCCGCTGGCCTCGCAGTTGAGCCTCGTCGCCTCCCAGTCGGCGCTTTGAACCAGCTCTTTCGTGGTTATGTCCGCGTAGCCTATTCCGGTTGCGTTGCCGCCGCTTTTTTCGCTCAGGCCGAGCGCTATAACCTGACCTATCACCGGAAAGGCCCCGCAACCCGGGTAACGGCGCTCCATCCCGATTATATTTATGTCCATTCCTGTTCCGGAGATATCCTTGCCGATTTTTTCCACTATCAAAATGTCGAGGTTGTCCCAAGGCAGGCGCGGGTAGAGTACCCACGCCTCCCTGAGGAGGGCGGCCTCCTGGGAGAGCCAGTCGCACGCGGCGAGGAGAGAGATTTTGGCTGTCTCTGCGAAGGCGTTTTCAAGGATGGCGATTCCGAAAGGAACTTTGCCAGTCTCAAGAAGGACCTTCATCGCCGCCGGTATCGCCGTCGCCAGCCCCGCGCGGTGAAGTTCGGCGGCGCTTTTGGCCTTGCCCAGCCCCACCGTCATCAGCTTTGAGGGGCCGGATTCGACCGCGCCGCGAAAGGCCGTGTGGGGTTTTATCCTGTTTATGGGGATTATCGCCGCCGCCCCGAAGGCCCGTTCGTCAACCCATACAGGCGTGCCCCCCGGCGTTTTTCCGGCCATAACCAGCCCGCCCTCCGAGACCACCGGCGCGCCTACGGTTTCCCGGGTTATCCCGAGGGCCGCCAGAGTCTTCTCCTGACCCTGCGGGGTGTCGCCCCCGTGGCTTCCCATCGCCGGAACGATGAAGGGGGAAAAACCCCTGTCGGAAAGGGTGTTTGCGACCGATTTCACAATCGCCGCGATCCCCTTTATCCCCCTGCTGCCTACCGCTATGGCGACGCTCGCGCCGGTGGGGGGGGGCGGCGCCGGAAAAGTGGCGTCGAGCGCAAGTTCCCGCGTTTTCTGCGCCGGAGAAGGCTCGACAGGGCGAGGGAACGATCCCTCCACATCAAAAAATTCGATCAAAATTTCTCATCCTTGATTGGCGGCGGCAAGCTCTGGTAGCCTTCCCCACCATGCATAAAACCAAGTTTTTTTTCTACACTTTTTGCCTCTTTCTTGCAATGCCGGCGCTCGCCTACGAGTTCGGCGCGGGCGCGTTCCCACCTGCCAACCAGGCGCAGCGGGATTTTCTGGACGCAGTCGCGAAACAGGCGTCCGAGCCGGAGAAATCGGCTGAGACCCTCACGCGCCTCCTCACCAGTCCAGACCTTCCTGCGGACGCGGTACGCATAACCCTCGCCAAGATGGTGACTCCGGAAAAGGCGAGGCCTATTTTGAAGGAACTGGCCTCTATAAAGCCGGAGAGCCCTTTTCTGCCAGAGGCCCTTGAGCTTTTGGCGAAGGACGCCGAGGCAACCGGCGATTTCGCCTCCGAGGCGCTCTATCTTGACCGCCTCTCCAAGGTAGCGGTCCGCGAGCAGGATAAAGCCAAGGCGCTTTTGAAGCTGGCGGGGGTGGCCGCGATGGCTGGCCTTGAGCGAGACACCCTGGCCGCCGCCAAGCGCCTTTATATCGACTACGCTTACCTTGAGATATCGGAATCGGCGGGAAAATACCTTTCCGGCAAATCGGGCGACCCCGATGAGGCTCTGACCGACAACGAGCTTTTTGAGCGCGGCAAGAGTTTCATGGAGAAGGGGAGCCGCGAAAAGGCGGTTTTGGTTTTCAACAAGCTCAAGGGGCGGGCCAAAAAGGATTTCGCGCACAGGGTCGAGGTTGATTTGAACCTCGGCAAGGCCCTTTACTTCCTGCGCCGTTACGACGAGGCCCTTGCGCCGCTCAAAACCGCCGCCGCCTCAAAAAACCCTTCGGTGGAGCAGGACGCCCGCTTTCACAGGGCTCGGGTCCTCTTCGGGCTCGATAGGGGCAACGAGGGCGCGCCCGACCTCCTCTCCCTCGCGAAAAAATATTCCGGCAGCACCAAGGCCCCTTTATGGCTCTACCAGTCTTACCGCGTCTTCGAGGGGCGGAAGATGACTAAGGAGGCAGGCGAGGCGCGTGGGCTTCTAATGAAGAAGTACCCGACCTCCTCCGAGGCGGTTGACGTGCTCTGGGGAGACGGCTTTAGCGCCTACAAGAACGGCAAGTTCGCGGAGGCCGCCAAGATTCTTGAAAATTCCGTGAAAAACGTCGGCAAGGGGTGGCAGCAGGCGCGGGGCATCTACTGGACCGCCAAGGCCCTAAAGGCGGCGGGCAAAGAGGAGGCGGCCCAAAAGGCGCTCTCCTCGCTCCAGGCCAAATACCCGCTCGGCTACTACACACTGTTGGCGAAATCCGGCGAGTCCGGAAAGATTCCCGTGGCTGACCCGCGCGGCAAGGGTGCGATGACCCTCTCCCTGCCCTCGGTCCCCCAGGAGCTTTTGAACGCCGAAGGGGCTTTGGAAAAGCCCATTTCATACCTGCGGCTCGGCTTTTACGAAGCCGCGCGCCGGGAGCTTGAAAATATCGACGCCAAAGACGAGCGGGCGATGTGGCTTCGCTACTTCGCCGAGGATTTCGACGGCGCGGCGCGGCTGGCCGGCGGAACCTGGAGCGAATGGCGCGAGCCCGCCGCCGAAACCGGCTATCCCGACCGCTCCAGGCTCGCCTATTCCATGGCCTACCCCTATTCGGTCAACGCGGCGGCGCTTGAGTCGGACATCCACCCGCACATCATTCTGGCGATAATGAAGACCGAATCGAACTACGACCCCGAAGCCTATTCCATGTGGGAGGCGAGGGGACTGATGCAGTTCATCCCGCCCACCGCCTCCAGGATAGCGCAGGAGCTGGGTATAAAGGATTTTTCGCAGGAGATGCTCTTCGACCCGCCGACCGCGACGAGGATTGGAGCCCGCTACCTGAAAAACCTCCTCGACCTTTGCGGCGGAGACGCGGCGTGCGCCGCCGCCTCCTACAACGCGGGGGAGGCCGCCGTCAAGGGTTGGCGCGAGAAGTGGGCTGGCGGAGGCGAGGACCATTGGGTGGAGAGCATCCCCTATCTGGAGACGCGCCTGTACGTAAAGAAGGTCATAACCGCCCTCGACGCCTACGACAGGCTCTCGGGCGACGGGCTTATTATCTTGCCCGCCGGAAATTGACGAAAATCATAAAATAATTTTATCGACAACACAGAAGTATTCTTCGGTCGCTCCATAAGGAGAGGACAATCTGGAGGCAAAGCCTTGTTTGAGATAGTCGGCAAGAAAAAACTCGGCCCCGCGGTCTATCGGCTGGACATTCTGGCGCCGAAGGTCGCCCAGAAACACAAGGCCGGAAATTTCATCATGCTTCGCATCGACGAGAACGGCGAGAGAATTCCCCTGACGGTGGCCGACAAGGACGTTAAAAGGGGAATTGTGACCCTTGTTTTCGCCGCGGTTGGCAAAACCACCGCCCGCCTTAGCCAGATGAACCCGGGCGACACTCTCCTTGATTTCGTAGGCCCTCTGGGAAGGCCCACGCACATCGAAAAATTCCCCGGCATAGTCGTTTGCATCGGCGGCGGCATAGGGGTGGCCCCAGTGCACCCCATCGCGCAGGCGCTCAAAGAGGCTGGTAACGTGGTCGTCTCCATAATCGGGGCCCGCACCAAGGAGCTGCTGATAATGGAGGAGGAGATGCTGGCCGCCTCAAGCGAGCTTGTCATAACCACCGACGACGGCTCCTACGGCAGGCAGGGTTTCGTCACCCAGGCGCTTGAGGATATAATCAATCGCGAAGGGAGCCGGAATGTCTCCCTGGTGGTGGCGATAGGTCCCGTCCCCATGATGCGCTTTTGCTGCAAAGTCACCGAGAAGTACGGTGTGCGC
The DNA here is from genome assembly GCA_009724975.1 of bacterium. Taxonomy (GTDB): domain Bacteria; phylum Desulfobacterota; class Deferrisomatia; order Deferrisomatales; family BM512; genus SCTA01. The sequence goes on from SRXB01000061.1 coordinate 7,977, forward strand.
ACCGAGGTGAGCCTAAACCCCATCATGGTTGACGCAACCGGCATGTGCGGCGCCTGCCGCGTGACGGTGGGCGGCGAAACCAAATTCGCCTGCGTGGACGGTCCCGAGTTCGACGGCCACAAGGTCAACTTCGACGAACTGACAAAGCGGCTGGCGATGTACAAATCAAGCGAAGCCGTCTCGATGAACCAGTTTAACGAAAGCCATGGGGGCAAGCGCTGCTGGGAGTGATCCCGCAGCCTTCGCCAGCCCTTCAAGGAGAATATAGATGGCCGCCAAAGAAAAATTCCCGCGCCAGCCGATGCCCGAGCAGGAGCCGAAGGTCCGCGCGCGCAATTTCAACGAAGTCCCCTACGGCTACGACGCCGAAACCGCCATAAAAGAGGCCTCGCGCTGCCTCCAGTGCAAAAAGCCCAAGTGCCGAGAGGGTTGCCCCGTCGAAGTCCTCATCCCCGATTTCATCGGTAAAATCGCCGAGGGCGATTTCGCCGCCGCCGCCGTGCTTCTTAAGGAAAAGAACTCGCTTCCTGCGGTCTGCGGAAGGGTTTGCCCGCAGGAAACCCAGTGCGAGGAGAAGTGCATAGTAGGGATAAAGGACGAACCCGTCGCCATCGGCAGGCTCGAACGGTTCGCCGCCGACTGGGAGCGCAACGAGGGCAAGGTCTCAATCCCCAAACGCCCCGCTCCCTCCGGCAAGAAGGTGGCCGTCATCGGTTCCGGCCCCGCCGGCCTCACCGTGGCCGGAGACCTCGTCAAGAAGGGCCACATGGTCACCGTCTTCGAGGCGCTCCACAAGCCGGGCGGGGTACTCGTCTACGGCATCCCCGAATTTCGCCTGCCAAAGGCCATCGTGCAGGCCGAGGTCGATTACCTCAAGGCGATGGGGGTCAATTTCGAGTTCAACTCCGTCATCGGCAAGACCACCACGGTAAAAGAGCTGATGGAAGAGGAGGGCTTCAGCGCGGTTTTCGTGGGGTCAGGCGCGGGTCTGCCCACCTTCATGAAAATCCCGGGCGAAAACCTCAACGGCGTCTACTCCGCCAACGAATACCTCACCCGCTCAAACCTCATGAAGGCCTACCTCTTTCCCGAATACGACACTCCCATAGCGCTCGGCAAGAAGGTCGCGGTGCTTGGCGGCGGAAACGTGGCCATGGACGCGGCGAGAACGGCCCTCAGGCTCGGCGCCGACGCCTCGATGATAATCTACCGTCGCGGCAAGGAAGAGATGCCGGCCCGCGCCGAGGAGGTCCACCACGCCGACGACGAGGGGGT
>SRXB01000357.1 GCA_009724975.1 bacterium
GATAGTCCCGCCGCCGGAGGGGGTTAAGACCGATTTTCAGGTGATGAGCGAGCTGGCGGCGCGCATAGGGGTCAACACCGGCTTCGACACCAAGGAAAAATGGCTCTCGGCCTGCCTGCCGGAAAACGGGCCGACCATTTCGGAACTTCGAGAAGAGATAATTTTCGAATTCGAGGGGCCGAATGTGGCATGGGCCGACGGCTTCGGCCACGAGGACGGGAAATTCCGCCTTTTGACGGAGCTTTCCGCCGAGGAAGCGCCCGACCCCAAACACCCGCTGAAACTCATATCCCACGTACGCTCCGACGCAATCCACTCGCAGATCCTGCCCGAAGAGCAAAAGGCGATACTGCCCGCCCGCTTAAGCCCCTCAACCGCCGCGAAATTCGGCCTGGAAGGGGGCTCGCTTGCGAGGCTGGTCAGTAAAACAGGCGAGCTTGAGTGCGAAATACACCTGGACGACGGGGTACACCCCGAATGCGTGGCGGTGCCGCGCGGCGGCTGGGGAAGCCTTGGCAGGGGGGTAAACGAGATAACCGAGCCGCTAGTAACCGACCTCGGCGATTGCGCCGCCTTCTACTCCACCGGCGTGCGCATCGAACCCGCCGACGACCGCAAGGCGCTTGGTTAAATCAAAGCTCCTTGGCAGGGTCAGGCATGTCCACATTTTCGGAAAGCAAAAGCAACTCTCCAATTTTATTGCCCAATGCTTCACAGCTTGAGCTTTCCGTCAGTGAGGAATAAAAAATCGGGAAAGCGCACACCAACCCAAAACATTTTTCGACCCCGCAACCGCCAAACGCGCAACCAGCCCCTTTTTTCCCTGACGAGGTCGAGCATATCTCCATTTCACCTGTTTTTCTTAAATCCAAAACCTTGGCGTCTATCTGGGTGTACCTTCTGCATTCGCGCACGGCGGTACCCCAAAAAAGGCCTGAGCCCCCTCCACTGTCTCCGTCTAGGTCAAATTTCCCCGCGGCTTTGCTTTCAGAGGTTCTCACGTCTAGCATAACGAGATAGCGCATTTTGTCGGCATCGGGAGCAGGGGGATTCTTCCTGAACTCAGCCGCAATATCCTCGGCTTTTTTGGGCAACTCCTCGCGTTTTTTGCCAGGGAAAAGCTCTTTCAGCAACTTTTCGCCTCCATAAACACTGATATCTGGATTCTTGCTCTTGATCGCCTTAATCAGGCACTTTTCGGCCCAAGTAGTCTCGTCATTTTTAAAAAACACCTGCACTTCCGGGGCTTCGTGGTCGAACTTCGTGAAATAGCCGGATTGAATTACCCCCACGGACTCCCCCTTTCCTATCGGCATCGGATTTTCGCCCACGACGGAATTGGTGGCGGCGCAGCCATGGAGGGCGAGGGCAAGAATTATCCATGAAAATTTTCCCAAACTCATATTGCACCGCCTGATATGGCAGATTTCATTGACAGTTTTCATATTACCAGTCGTTCTGGCGGTGACAAATTTCGGGCGGCTTGCGGCAACGGCGGATTTTGTCTATTCTCGGCGCTAAACACTACTTCAAAACTGGTGATAACATGAAAAGCTACCGCAAAGAGCTTTGGTTTAACGCGCCGACCCGCAGGGCCTTCATCCACATCACCCCGCAGGTGAACGAGTGCCTGCGCGAAAGCGGGATAAAAGAAGGACTTTGCCTCGTCAACGCAATGCACATCACCGCCTCGGTCTTCATAAACGACAACGAAAGCGGCCTCCACGCCGATTACGAGCGCTGGCTCGAAGAGCTTGCCCCCCACGAGCCGGTTAGCCATTACCGCCACAACCGCACCGGCGAGGACAACGGCGACGCGCACTTAAAGCGCCAGATAATGGGCAGGGAGGTGGTGGTGGCCGTCACAAACGGCAAACTAGACTTCGGCCCGTGGGAGGCGATTTTCTACGGCGAGTTCGACGGCGGCAGGCGCAAGCGCGTGCTGGTCAAAATCATCGGGGAATAGCCTTTTGGGCAAAATCCTCTCCCCATCCTTTTACCTCTCGCCGACCCTTGAGGTGTCGCGGGCGCTTTTGGGCAAGCGCCTTGTGCGGGTTGAGGCCGACGGAACCCGCACCAGCGGCCTTATCGTGGAAACCGAGGGGTATGTTGGGATGGAAGACCTCGGCTGCCA
>SRXB01000062.1 GCA_009724975.1 bacterium
TCCTGTTCTTCCTGTCTCGCGAACTCCTCGAAGCGCACATCCATGCCGATTATTCCGGCAATCTCCTCTTTTTTGTCGTAGACGGGGCAGGAGACGGTTATGGTGAGCCTGCCGGTGACCTTGGAGGTGAAGAGGTCGCTTACGGCTACCTTGCCGTCCTCAAGGGGCTTTTTGAACCACTCGCGGTCGGCGAAGCTCACACCCTGCTCGTCGTCGAAGGCGGCGTATTTGGAGCGGTCTTCCACCTGCGTGACGTTTTTGGTGATTTTCACGCCGGAGAGGTCGGTGACGTAGATGAACTGCACGTAGGGAAGCTCCTCCACCTCGCCCATGAGGGCCGCCGTCACGCGGTCGGGCACCATTGAGCGCACTTCGCTCATTTCGGCTATCTTTCCTAGTATGGCCTTGCCGCTCTCGAAGACGCGCTTTTTGATGAGGTCGTATTCGGAGACGAAGAGCTGGGGCAGGTATTTGCGGGCCTTGCGCTGCATTTCGTCGTTGCCCATCGCGGTGTTTCTGCCGCCCTCGTACTCGCGCATTATCGATTTGTGGATGCGCTGAACGCCCGGGTGGCGTTTGTCGACCTTTTTGTCGTCGACCAGGGCGAAGTGGGTGTTTAGCCAGTGCGCGACCCCCGCGGAGCCGGATTTGTCGGTTACGGCTATTCCCATCGGGCGGTTGAGTATCTTTTTGGTGTCGAAGATGTTGTAGATCTCCTCGTCCTTGGAGATGCCGTCGATGTGTATGCCCGCCTTGGTGGTGTTGAAATCGGCGCCGATGAAGGGGGTGGAGGGCGCGATGTAGTGGCCCAGCTCTTTTTCGTAATAGTTGCGCATGTCGGTGATGACGGTGGGGTCCATGCCGTCGCTGGTGCCGCGAAGCTCCATGTATTCGATGACGAGCCCCTCGATGGGCGGGTTGCCGGTGCGCTCGCCAAACCCCAGGAAAGTGCCGTTAACCGCCGCGCAGCCGTAGAGCCACGCGGTGGAGCCGTTTATAAGAACCTTGTGGAAGTCGTTGTGGCCGTGCCACTCCAGAAGCTCGGAGGGAACGCCCGCGTGGACGCGCATGGCGCGCACCAGCTGGGCCACCGAGCGGGGAAGGGCCGCGCCCGGGTACGGCACGCCGAAACCCATCGTGTCGCAGAGGCGTATCTTGATGGGTATTCCGGCTTCCTTGCTCATCTTCATGAGCTGGCGGGCGAAGGGGACGACGAAGCCGTAGATGTCGGCGCGGGTGACGTCCTCGAAGTGGCAGCGGGGCCTCACTCCCTCGTTCAGGGCGGCCTCGACCACGCCGAGGTAGTCCTTCAGCACCTGTTTGCGGGTCTTATTAAGTTTCATGTAGATGTGATAGTCGGAGACGGAGGTCAGAATGCCCGTCTCGGCTATCCCCATCGACTTCACCAGCTTGAAGTCTTCCTTCACGGCGCGAATCCACGAGGTTATCTCAGGGAATTTCAGCCCCAGCTCGCGGCATTTCTCGACGGCCTTGCGGTCGGTCTCGGAGTAGAGGAAGAACTCGGTCTGGCGGATTATCCCCTTCGGGCCTCCGAGCTTGTTCATGAATTTGAAGAGCTGGACGATCTGGTCGACGGTGTAGGGGGCGCGGGCCTGCTGGCCGTCGCGGAAGGTGGTGTCGGTGATGAATATCTCTTCCGGCGGGTCCGGCGGCAGGATTATGCCGTCGAAGGGGGTTTTGCAGACCTCCGAGTAGGGGAAGATGTTGCGGTAAAGGTTGGGCTCGTCGCGCTCGAAGACGTCGTCGAGGGGGAAAAGCTCCGACTTTTCAGATATGTTATTGAACCACTGCGCCATGTTGGCTCCTCTCTAATTAATGCGAATTCAAACTTTCACCGCGCACTTCGAAAGCCCCGCGAGCGCCCTTATGAAGCCGGGGCGCACGTTTAGGGAGGGGGCGCGGCTAAAATCGGTTATTCCAAGGGAGTGCGCCAGCTCCTTATATTCGGCGTCTATCTCCCGAAGGGTTTCTATGTGGTCGCCGACGAAGCTGACGGCGATTACCGTTACGTCTTTCACCCCTTCGGCGGCCAGGGCCCGCAGCGAATCCTCGAAGGAGGGCTCAAGCCACTTGACGGGGCCGGTGCGGGACTGGAAGGCCAGCAAGTGGCGGTGTCCGCCGCCTATCCTCTCCATCACCCCCGCCACGGTGGCCTTTATGTGGTCGAGGTAAGGGTCGCCGCCCTCTATTACGCTCACCGGCACCGAGTGGGCGCTGAAAAGTATGGTGGAGGCGGGCCGCAACCGCTCTTTCAGGCAAAGCGCCATCTCGTCCAGATAGGGACCGTAGTCCTGCCACGACCGCACCACGACTTTTGGCAGATGCGAAAGGCCGCCCTCGGCTATTGCCCTGTCGAGGTCGGCAAGGCTCGTGCCTGTAGTGGCGCGGCAGTAGTGCGGGTAGAGGGGCAGCACTATTATGCGCCCTATCCCCGCCTCTTTGGCTTTTTGCACCGCCTCGTCGGCTAAGGGATGCCAGTAGCGCATCGCCACGAAGACCTCGTAATCCCCGCCCAGTTCCTCCGCAAGCGCCCTCGCCTGCGCGGCGGTTATCTCCACCTGAGGGCTCTTGCCACCCATTGCCAGGTAGGCGTCCGCCACCTTGACCGCCCTCTTTTTGGCTATCATCCTCGCAAGCGGCTTTTGGAGAAACCGGGAGAGCGGAAAGCGCAAAATCTCGGGGTCGGAAAAAAGATTCTGCAAAAAGGGGCGGATGGCCTCCATCGAGTCCGGACCACCCATGTTTAGCAAAAAAACGCCCGTTTTCATAGAGATTTAGCTTATCGCGCCCTTAAGTGGGGGTGAAGCCTCGAAATAAAGCTCGGTCCCCCCGTTGAGAAACCTCAATTCTAGTGAATTTTTTCCCATTCGGAAAGCCCCCGCCTTGCCGCGTGGGGCGATTATCCCGCTTCGCCATCCGCCGAAGGGCTCCCGAAGAATTTTTAAAAGCTTACCATAAACCTCCCCGCTTTTGCCCAGTCTGATTCCATAAGGCGGGTTGGCTACGAGAAGGCCCGTCGGCGTTGGCGGCTCAAGTTCGTCCATGTCGCAGGCGGCCACGGCGACGAAATCGGCGACCTTTGCTCCTCGGGCGGAAGAAACGGCAAGGCCGACCGCCTCGGGGTCGATGTCGGAGGCGAAAATCGGCGCTTGCGGGGACTTTCTCTCAAGGCTCATCGCCCTTTGCCGTTCTTTTTCCCAAAGTTCGCCGTCAAAGTCGGGAAGAGTTTCAAGGGCGAAGGAGCGAAAGAGGCCCGGGGCGCGCTTAAGGGCGATTAAAGCGCCCTCCACTGCAAAGGTTCCGCTGCCGCAGCAGGGGTCCAGCAGGGGCTCGCTTCCATCGTAGCCCGCAAAGAGCAAAAGACCCGCCGCCAGGTTTTCCCGTATCGGCGCGGCCCCCGTGAGCGTCCGGTAGCCCCGCCGGTGAAGGAGTTCGCCGCTGGTGTCGAGCGAGAGGGTAGCCTCGTCGCCCGAGATTCTCAGGAAAAGAGTTGCTCCGGCCCCCTCTTCGAGCCCTCCGGCGGCAAGGCGCGAAATCTCCTCGATTTTGCCGGTGTGGTAGAGCTTTGTTTTTGAGCAGGAGACGCTGAAGGCCGCTCCCGCGCGAAAATCGACCAGCTCGCGCCAGGGTAAAGCCTTTAAGTTCTTCTCAAGCTCTTTAAAAGAACGGGCGGGAAACCGCGCGACCCTTAAAAGCACGCGGGTTCCCACCCTTGAGTTGAGATTTACCCTGTAAACGGTTTCCTTAGAGGCCCTGAAAGTTATCCCTCCGGCTGTGGGCGAGGCCTCCGCAATCCCAAGCCCCGAAAGCTCTTTTAGAGCAAGCGGCGCGAAATTGGGTGGAGTCGCCAGAAAGCCTTCCGATAAATCCATTCCTCTTTTTTTGCCGTCCTTAGCCGGAGGTCTTGGCGATGTGGGCCATGAGGCCGCCGTCGCGAATAAGCTCCTGCATGAAGGGGGGAATGGGCGCGACCTTGAATTCTACGCCCTTGGTGAGGTTGCGTATCACCCCTTTGTCGGCGTCGACCTCTATCTCGTCGCCCTCGGCGCAGTTGTCGAAGGCTTCCGCCGACTCGAAGATTGGGAGCCCCATGTTGAAGGCGTTGCGGTAGAAGATGCGGGCGAAGGATTTGGCGACGACGCAGGAGATTTTCGCCTCTTTTATCGCTATGGGGGCGTGTTCGCGACTGGATCCGCAGCCGAAGTTCTTGTCGGCCACGATTATGTCGCCCGCCTTCATCTTTTTCATGAAATCGGGGTCGGCGTCCTCCATGCAGTGCTTGGCAAGTTCCGCAGGGTCGCTGGTGTTGAGGTAGCGGGCGGGTATGATGGCGTCGGTGTCGATATCCGCGCCGAATTTCCAGGTTTTGCCGGTGAATTTCATTACGCCACCTCCTCGGGCGAGGCTATGCGCCCCATTATCGCCGTGGCGGCGGCGACCGCCGGGCTTGCAAGATAGACTTCGCTCTCGGGGTGGCCCATGCGGCCCACGAAATTGCGGTTGGTGGTGGCCAGAGCCCGCTCCCCCTTGGCGAGGATGCCCATGTGGCCGCCGAGGCAGGGCCCGCAGGTAGGCGTGGAGACCGCCGCGCCCGCGTCGAGGAAGATGTCGAAAAGCCCCTCCTTCATGGCCTGCCTGTAAATGGCCTGCGTGGCGGGGATGACCAGGAGCCGGAGGTATTTGGAGACTTTTTTGCCCTTGATGACGGCGGCGGCCTTGCGAAGGTCGGTTATGCGCCCGTTGGTGCAGGAGCCTATCACCACCTGGTCTATCGCAACGTTGCCCGCCTCGTCCACCGAGCGGGTGTTGGAGGGAAGGTGGGGGAAGGCTATCTGCGGGCGAAGGCCGTCGCAGTTAATCTCTATCACCTCGGCGTAGCTGGCGTCCTTGTCCGAGTCGTAATAGACGGGGGTTCTCTTGAAGCGCCCCTCCACATATTCCTTGGTTATGGCGTCGGGGATGAAAATGCCGTTCTTGCCGCCAGCCTCTATCGCCATGTTGGCCATGGTGAGGCGGTCCTCGATCTGGAGGGAGTCGATTACGGGGCCGGTGAACTCCATCGCCCTGTAAAGCGCGCCGTCGACGCCGATTTTGCCGATGGTGGCGAGGATGAGGTCCTTGCCGTCCACCCACGGGCCGAGCTTGCCGGTATAGACGAACTTCATCGTCTCCGGCACCTTGAACCAGGTCTTGCCGGTTATCATCGCGGCGGCCAGGTCTGTGGAGCCGACGCCTGTGGAGAAAGCGCCGAGCGCGCCGTAGGTGCAGGTGTGGCTGTCGGCGCCTATAACCACGTCGCCCGGGCCGACTATCCCCTGTTCGGGGAGTAGTGCGTGCTCAACCCCCATCTCGCCGGTCTCGAAATAGTTCTCAAGCTCCTGCTCTCGGGCGAAATCGCGCAGAATCTTGCACTGCTCGGCGCTGGCGATGTCTTTGTTGGGGGCGAAGTGGTCGGGGACGAGAGCTACGCGGCTTTTGTCGAAAACAGCCTTGGCCCCCGCTTTCCTGAACTCTTTTATCGCTATTGGCGCGGTGATGTCGTTGCCGAGCGCCACGTCCACCTTCACGCTAATTATCTCGCCCGCTTCGACCTCTTTTTTGCCGGCGTGGGCGGCGAGAATCTTCTGGGTTATGGTCATTGCCATCTTTTTTTCCTTTTCAGACGTAGCCCGCGAAGGTCTTTTTCTTGCGGTGCTCAAGCTTGTTCAGCGCGCGCACGAACGCCTTGGCCGAGGCCACGACGATATCGGTGTCGGAGGCCTGCCCGTTTGACATGACCCCGCCCTCCTCTATGCGCACGCTGACCTCCGCCTGGGCGTCGGTGCCGCCGGTGATGGAGTTTATGTTGAAGGATTCAAGGCGCGGGTTCTTGCCGGTGAGCTTTTTTATGACCGAGAACGCCGCGTCAACAGGGCCGTCGCCAAACTCCGCCTCCTGCCGCACCACACCGTCTATCTCCATCTGCACCGTCGCGGTGGGGACCGTCACGGTGCCGGAGGTGACGTTGAGGTAGACGAGGCGGAAGCGGTCGGGCAGGCGCAGGGTGCGTTCAGCCACTATCGCCTCTATGTCCTCGTCGTAGATCGTCTTTTTCTTGTCGGCAAGCTCCTTGAAGGCCTGGAAGGCCACATCCACCTGCTCGGAGGTTATCTCGTAGCCGAGTTTTTTCACCCTCTCGACGAAGGCGTGGCGGCCCGAGTGCTTGCCCAGCACCAGGTCGTTGGTGGCTATGCCCACCGATTCGGGCGTCATTATCTCGTAGGTGGATTTTTCCTTGAGGACGCCGTCCTGGTGTATTCCGGCTTCGTGGGCGAAAGCGTTGGCTCCTACTATGGCCTTGTTGGGTTGCACCGGAAGGCCGGTGATGTTGGAGACGAGGCGCGAGGTTGGGTAGAGGAACTCGCTTTTGATGTTCGTGTTGACCTCAAGGAGGTTTTGCCTGACCCGAAAGGCCATGACAATCTCCTCAAGGGAGGTGTTTCCGGCGCGCTCGCCTATGCCGTTTATGGTGCATTCCACCTGCCGCGCACCGGCCTGCACCGCCGCTATGGAGTTGGAGGTGGCGAGTCCCAGGTCGTTGTGGCAGTGAACCGAGATTATGGCTTTGTGGATGTTCGGCACCCGCCTGAAAATCTCGGCTATGGATTCGCCGAACTGCGAGGGTATGGCGTAGCCCACGGTGTCGGGTATGTTGACCGTCTTGGCCCCCGCGTCGATTACCGCCTCTATCACGCGGCAGAGAAAGTCCATCTCGCTGCGGCCCGCGTCCTCGGCGGAAAATTCGACGTTGGAGGTGTATTTGACGGCGTGCTTGACCGCCTCCACCGCCTGCTCCAGCACCTCGTCCGGAGTTTTGCGAAGCTTGTGCTTCATGTGGATTGGCGAGGTGGCGAGAAATGTGTGTATGCGCGGGGCGGCCCCGCCCTTTAGCGCTTCCCACGCCCTGTCGATATCACCGAAGCTGGCGCGCGCGAGGCCCGCTACGGAAAGCCCCCTCACCTTGTCGGCGATGAGTTTCACCGACTCGAAATCGCCCGGGGAGGAGATGGGGAAACCCGCTTCGATGACGTCGACGCCAAGGCGCTCAAGCGCCTGCGCCACGCGCAGTTTCTCCTCGACGTTCATGGAGGCGCCGGGAGACTGCTCGCCGTCGCGCAAGGTTGTGTCGAATATATAAACTCTATCCATTTTTCCCTCTCTTTTGGAGAAGACGAAAAAACCTCTTCTGACTTCTAAAACGTCGCGAGGAGCCCGTATTCGAGGAGACGCGCAGCGAGAAACGAAGGCATGACCGGGTTGTCAGACAAGTTTCGAGCGAGCACGCGACGACAAAAACGGGGCCGCAGCGGTTTTAGTTCTTGGATTTGTCCACGAGACGCTTGGAGGCCAGCCAGGGCATCATTGCGCGAAGGCGCGCCCCCACTTCCTCTATCTGGTGGCCCTCTCCGATGCGGCGAAGCGACTTGAACCTGGGCGCTCCGGCCTGATTCTCCAAAATCCACTCGCGGGCGAATTCGCCGGTCTGGATCTCGGTGAGAATCTTCTTCATCTCCTTTTTCACCTCGGCGTTGACCACGCGGGGGCCGCGGGTGAGGTCGCCGTATTCGGCGGTGTTGGAGACGGAGTAGCGCATGTTGGAGATGCCGCCCTCGTAGAGGAGGTCGACGATGAGCTTCAATTCGTGGAGGCACTCGAAGTAGGCCATCTCGGGTGCGTAGCCGGCTTCCACCAGCGTCTCGAACCCCGCCTGCACCAGCGCGGTGGCGCCGCCGCAAAGAACGGCCTGCTCTCCGAAGAGGTCGGTTTCCGTTTCTTCCCTGAATGTGGTTTCGATGATTCCGGCCCTGCCGCCGCCAACGCCGGTGGCGTAGGCGAGGGCGAGGTCCTTGGTCTTGCCGTCGGCGTCCGCCGCCACGGCTATGAGGCAGGGAACGCCCGCGCCGCGCACGTATTCGGCGCGCACGAGGTGGCCCGGCCCCTTGGGGGCGCACATGAAGACGCTCACGCCCTTGGGCGGCTCGATCTGCCCGAAGTGGATCGAGAAGCCGTGGGCGAAGGCGAGTGTGTCGCCGGGTTTAAGGTTTCCGGCGATTTCCTCCCTGTAGATGCGGCCCTGGTGTTCGTCGGGCAGAAGAATCATGATGATGTCGGCCTTGGCGGCCGCCTCGGAAACGGGATAAACCTTAAAGCCCGCGGCCTTGGCCTTCTCGAACGAGGAGCCCGGGCGCAGCCCTATGATTACCTTCAGCCCCGAATCGCGCAGGTTGTTGGCGTGGGCGTGGCCCTGGCTGCCGAAACCGATGACGGCGATCGTCTTTTTCTTGATGAGGCCGAGGTTGGCGTCTTTTTCGTAGTAAACCTTCATAATCTATCTCCTTTGGTGATTTATAAGCGTTATTGGGCGGCGCTGGCGCGAACCATCGCGACGTGGCCGGTTCTCACGATTTCTTTTATCCCCAGCGGCTGCAAAAGATCGAGGGCGGCCTTTATCTTGCCGTCGTCGCCGGTGAGCTCGATGGTGTAGGTGTTTACCGAGACGTCCACTATCTTTCCCCTGAATATCTCGATAAGGCGCAAAATTTCGGGTTTGGTTTTGTCGTTGGCGTTCATGCGCACCAAAATCATCTCGCGGCCTATGAAATCGCCCTCGGTGAGGTCGACCACCTTGATTACGTTAACCAGCTTGTTGAGCTGCTTTATTATCTGCTCGATAATCTGGTCGTCGCCCCTCGTCACTATCGTCATGCGGCTGACGGAGGGGTCGAGAGTCTCCGCCACGGAGAGGCTGTCGATGTTAAATCCCCTGCCGGAAAAGAGGCCGACCACGCGGGAGAGGACGCCGAATTCGTTTTCGACGGTGACGGAAATGGTGTGTCGCATATTCCCTCCCTCCCCTTAGGCCAAAAGCATGTTTGAAAGGGCCGCTCCGGCTGGGACCATCGGGTAGACCCCCTCCTCGCGGCAAACCTGAAAGTCCATTACGACCGGGCCGTTGTGGGCGAGCGCCTTTTCTATTACCGGCCTCACTTCCTCGGGCTTTGTGGCGCGAAGGCCGAGCGCCCCGTAGGCCTCGGCCAGCTTCACGAAGTCTGGAGCGTGCTCCATCACCGTGTTGGAGTAGCGCCTGCCGTAGAAAAGCTCCTGCCACTGGCGCACCATGCC
>SRXB01000063.1 GCA_009724975.1 bacterium
AGGAATGAAAAGGGGTATTTCAGGTTTCTCCACAACGATACCGCCTATGCGATTCAACGAAGGCTCCAGTTCGCGGGCTATGCCACCGTGATTCTGCCCATCAGAATGGACGGGGTGTGAAAATGTCATCCTTCTTTGATTCGAGAGCCGCCAAGCGCGGGGAGGATAAAGCCATGAACATACTTGACGAGATGCGAGACAAGGGCTGGATAAGCCTTTTCATGAAAAACTGGCTGGTCTTTGAAAGACCAGAGGATATGCTGGCTTATGTCGTAAGCATGGCAAAAAAAGGGGGGTATCCAGAGTTGAAACCCTTGGCCGAGTTGGATGGGAACAAAGCCTCCGAATCGGGCGAGTGCATGGACATCGTGACCATCGTGCGAAACCTGCTTTCCGACAGTTTCGGGCCGCTTTCACCTCGGGGGCCTTATGCGTATAAGGCGCTTGCGTCTTCTTGGGAATTCGCAGCGGACTTCGAGGAATATTGCACCCAGCATAGAATTTCTTCACAAGGATTTTGCGATGACCACAAAATCTCCTTTGATTTTTTAACCTCCATTTTCGGTGAAGCAAAAATAAATCCTTAGACAAGACAACCCATCGCGTTTTTGGCAAAACAAACCTACTAAAACGCATTGCGCATTGGTCGCGAAGTTTGCTCAAGCGGCGCTCTCTCGCCTTGGCACTTTTAATGGCAGGGAATTGGCAGGTAGAATGAGGCTTAAAAAGTTAAAGGGTTAGGCGTTGGCCGCCTAACCCTTCGTAATTATTGGGGTGAGTGATGGGATTTGAACCCACGACCACCGGAGCCACAATCCGATGCTCTACCAGCTGAGCTACACCCACCGCATAAACGTTTTCATGCGATTATTTTAAATACTGGCGCGCCTGAAGGGATTCGAACCCCTGACCCACGGCTTAGAAGGCCGTTGCTCTATCCGACTGAGCTACAGGCGCGCGGTTCCCTTCGTTGGTCGGGGCGAAAGGATTTGAACCTTCGACCCTCTGCTCCCAAAGCAGATGCGCTACCAGGCTGCGCCACGCCCCGATGAGGACGCAAAAACTAACACAACGAAAACTACATTACAAGAGGCGGTTTTGGGGTTCGCCGGGTATTTTCACCCTTCCGTGGCGAAAGATTCCCTGCCGCTCATCTTAAGGTTCTCCGTAACCCATTTTGGTATTTGCCCGACCATGCGCCCGTCGCGTAAAAGCGCCATTCCCGCGACCACGCCATCGACCCTAACTATAACGTATCCCTTGCCCTCGCCCGCGGGAAGGCTTCGTCCCTCAGCCAAGCCCTTAAGGTCATTGGCCGAAAGGTCCGCCACCGCCTTTGTGGCGTTAACGCCGAAAACGAGGATGCCCGCGGTGGCCGGTTTCGACACCCCGCCCTTGCCAGTTTTCAAGAGCGGTATTCCGCCCTCCTGGGCGTGCAAAAGAGCGTCGGCCTCGACCGCTTCACTTCTCACGGCGGAGATATGGTCGCCCTTCTTATAGAGGGCGTAGCCGTCGAAGGCCGAAACGGGTATTCCGAAGCGGTCCGCCAGGGCGAAAAGGGCTGTCTCCCTTTCGCTAGATTTTAGCCAGTCGAGCGACAAAGAACCCCTCCGAGTCGAAATAGTGCGGGTAAAGGCGGGCGGCGTTTTTAAGGGCTTCGGGAAGTTTTATCCCTTTGTATTCGCAAAGACCCTCCCGCGTCGGCAAATCAAGGCCAAGGGGGAGGACTTCAAGGCCGCCCCTTTCCAGAAAGGGCGCCAAAATCAGCTCGTTCTCCTCGGGCGCGTAGGTGCAGGTCGAATAAACCAGCTCCCCGCCCTCCTCAAGTATGTCCAGCGCCTGGGCCAAAATGCCCGACTGCCTCTCGGTCATGCGCCGCCGGTCGTTCTCCACGCTCTCCTTAGGCCTCGCATCGGGTCCGCGCCAGGTCCCCTCGCCGGAGCAGGGGGCATCAACGAGAATTTTACCAAACCGCATCCTCTTGGGGAAATTCTGGCCGGAGTAACAGGTGATTATGGTGTTTGCGACGCCTATGCGGCGCAAGTTGGCGTTTAGCGACGTTATGCGCGAGTGGCTGGGCTCGTTGGCGACGATGAGGCCGGTATTTTCCATCATCTGCGCCATGAAGGTGGTCTTGGAGCCCGGCGCGGCGCACATGTCCAGCACCTTTTCGAGGGGCGAGGCCCTCATGGCCAGGGCGGAGATCGCCGAGGAGGCGCTCTGGATGTAAAAATGCCCCAGCGCGTGCGCTAGGGTAGTGCCTAGCGCCACGGGCGAGCTCTCGACCCTGAAGACAAGCTCGCTAAAGGGCTCGGGCTTCAGAACGCACCCTAGCGAGGCCAAATGGGAGGCTAGAGCCATTGCCGTGGTCTTCAGGGTATTTACCCTGATGTGTACGGGCGGGGGCCTTTTCACCGCCTCCAGAAAATTCTGAAAGTCGGGAACAAGTCCTTCGAGGTGGCCTAGCCGGAGGGCTGGATTTGCCATTGATCAGAGCTCGGCAATGAGCGCGGGGGCAAAATCAATGAAATCCGCGCTTGTGAGGTGGTATGTGACGCCGTTTTTCGTCCCGAAGGGATTTTTGAAAACCGTGGGGCCGCTAAGATGCAGGTGGCCGAAAAGGGCGTGGTCGATTTTATGTTTTTCCAGCAGGGCCGTCACGGGCCTCTCTTTCAGGGAAGGGTCGGTGGGGGGAAAGTGAAGGAGGGCTATCCTTGCCTTCGCGTCTCCCATCGAGGAGAGGCTCGCCTCAAGGCGGGCGACCTCCTTGTCGTAAAGCTTTTTATCCTCCTCCTCGCCCAGAAGGGTGTAAAAGCCCTCGTCCTCTTTTTTCAGCTCGGGAAAGAGCGCGTCAAAATCCAAAGAGGGGTCGGCCCAGCCGCGCGCCCCGCCGAAAACGGCGTCGCCGATCCGAAGGCTGTCGCCGGAAATGGCGTACACCCCTTCGGGAAGGGCTTTGCGGACCTTTGAGGCCGAGGCCCACCAATAATCGTGATTTCCCTTCAGCAAAATCTTGTTGCCGGGCAAAGAGCCTAGCCACTCAAGCTCCGCCCTGGCCTCGTCGAGTTTGGTCGCCCACGAAAAATCCCCCGCCATGCAAAGAACATCGTCCCCGCCCACGGCTTGGCGTATGGAGCGCTCCATTTTAGCCGCATGATCGAGCCAATGAGGCCCGAAAACGCTCATGGGCTTTGCGCCGCTGAAAGAGAGGTGCATGTCTGAGAGGGCGAAAATCTTCATGCACACCATCTACCAGCACTGAGGGCAAAAATTCCATATGTTTTTATTGGACTTCAAAAGGCGCGGACGGCTATTCTCGTTCGCCTCATGGAGAAAAAAATCAGCCGTGCCTATTTGAAAAGCCGCCTCGAAGCGAAAATGACGACGACGCGGACGGGAAAGATGACCCTTCGCATTCTGAAGGTCGCCAACCCCAACGCGCTATCCGATTCGCTGGACCCCGAGGAGTTTTCCCGGGACGAGCGCTTTCCTTACTGGGCCGAAATCTGGCCTTCGTCGCTGGGGCTTGCGGCGCACATCTCTCGCCTTCGCCTCCCCCCGGGCCTTTCGGCTATAGAGCTTGGCTGCGGTATGGGTCTTTGCGGAACGGCGCTGGCGAAAAAGGGGGCGAAGGTGCTTTTCACCGATTACGAGCCCGAAGCCCTTTGCTTTGCGAGGGCAAACCACGCGCTGAATACCCAAAACCCAGGACTGACAAGGGTTTTCGACTGGCGCGACCCGCCAAGGAGCCTTTTCGCCGACCTCGTCATCGCCTCGGACGTGATTTACGAGCGCCGGTTCATAGAGCCTTTTTTAAAGACGCTGAAAAAAACCGTTCTTCCGGGCGGGCGGGCGATTGTTGCCGAACCGTGGCGCAAAATCGCGGTAAAATCGGTTGAAAGGCTTGAAAAAGAGGGCTTTTCGCGCACCCTTTCCCTTGAGGAGGTCCAGTGGGGCGGTAAAACCCACCCCATCTGGATTCACACCCTTTACCGCCACAAAAGAAAGAGCGCCTGAGATGAACGCCCCGACCCCGCACAACTTTCTTCTCAACCTTAGGGTGGCCAATCCCGAAGTTGCGCGCCTTCTGGATTTTGCCCGCATGGTTTCGCTAGAAGGGGAGACGATTGTGATAAAAGCCCCTTCGGAAGGGTGGCCGGGGAAGGAGCTTTTCGGGCGAATCGGCGAGTTGGAGAGCTTGGTCAGGAGCTTTTTCGGCGAGCGTTGCCGCGTTTCGCTCCTGCCCGTCCCCTTGCCCCCCGAAACACTTCCCTCGCCGGTCATGGCGGGCAAGGTGAACAACCACGCTCTCTTCTGGGCGCGGCGCGACGGCGTTGGGGCGGCGCTTTTGGCGCGAAAACCCGAGATCGCGAAGGCGGCGGAGTCGAAAATTCTTTTGAACGGCCAAAACGCGGTGGATTTCGGAGCCGAGTTCTTCAGGGCCGGCACTATCTCGGAGCTCCTCGACACTTTGTTGGCGAAGATGCGCGAGGAATTTTCCTACGCGCACATAATAGTCCCCTTCGAGGGCCACGAGGCGGCCCGTGAGCTGGAATACGGGCTTTACGCGGCGAAGGAATGGGGGACTCCCCACTCTCCCGCGCCACTTTTGCAGCGCTTCATAGGAAGGCTTCACTACTGCGACCCAGCCTCGCCCCCGGGCGCCATGAGAAGCGCCGAGAATTTTTTGGCGGGATTGGGTTGAGGAGTTTTCCTTTTGCGAATAGATTATGGCTTTAACCAATGACGCCGGAGCTTCCCATATGAGCCACTTTCTTGAGGCGCTGAATGACGGGCGGATAAAGGCCGTGACTGGCGAGGAGGCTGTCAGGGAATTCCTTGGCCGACTCAAAGGCGCGCCCCTTTTCGCCTGCGTTGTGGGATCGACCGACACCGCCCTCATCGAGGGGATATCTGCTGCGGGGGCCACGGCGGAAAAACGGCGCTTCACGGCGGCGCTAGATTCTGAGTTCCTCGTCTACGGCACGCCCGTCACCCTGCCGGAAATACCCAAAAATCCGCTGGGGCCCCCAAGCCCCGTGGTAATAACCCAAGCCGCCCTCCATGAGATGGGGATAGCGCCGGTTATAGTGGACTCCGGCTCCGACGTGCCGCCCGCAACGCCGCTCTACTCGCTTGGCTTTAAGCCCGGCAAGGACATCCGCACCGGCAAGGCGCTCTCCCTGCCGGAGGATTTCGGCAAAAAAGCGCGGGCTCTGGGCAGGGCGCTGGCGGGGCAAAAAGAATGGCTCATATTGTCCGAATCGGTCCCGGGAGGCACGACCACGGCCCTTTCCCTCCTTGAGGCTCTCGGATTTAGGGCTAGGGGTAAGGTCTCCTCCTCAATGCCGGGAGGAAACCATTCCCAGAAGGAAGAGGTCGTGGCGCAAGCGCTGGCCAGCGCAAAACTGGGGCCGAAATCCACAGCCCTTGACGCCGCCTGCGCCGTCGGCGACCCTATGCAGCCCCTCGTGGCCTTCATGGCCCTTGAGGCGAGCCTCAAGGGGCCGGTCGTCCTGGGCGGCGGCACGCAAATGGCCTCGGTGTGGGCCCTCATCCACCGCCTCTGGGAGGAGGGGGAGGAGTGCGATATAAACAACATCGGCCTCGCCACCACGAAGTGGGTCGCGGCGGACCCCGCGGCGGATCTGGCGGGGATACTCCTCCAGGCGAAAAAAGAGATTCCGGCGGTCGCGGCGTGGCTTGACTTCGCCCCCTCGCGCCACGCGGGTCTTCGCCGCTATGAAGAGGGGCTTGTCAAAGAGGGCGTCGGGGCAGGTGCGGCGGCTTTCGCGGCCTTCGGGGTAACTAATATTTCCAACGAAAAACTTTTGCGAAAAATCGAAGATATTACGGAAGGGGTCAATGGCTGACAAATTCTACCCCCAGGACCACGGCGGAAACCTCTATTCATCGGGCGAAGGCCCGGTATTGGCGGATTTTTCCGCCTCCATCAACCCAATGGGCCAGCCGGAGGGGCTTTTAAAGGCCCTTGAGGAGCATTGGGGCGAGGTTTCCCACTACCCCGACAGGCAATCCTCCCTCCTTGTCGAAGCGATAAAGCACCGCTACGAGGTGAAGAGCGGGGAAATATTGTGCGGCAACGGCTCGGCGGAGCTTATCGACCTCACCCTTCGCGCGCTGGCCCCTTCGCGTGTGATAATTTGCCCCCCCGATTTCGGCCTTTACTCCCGCTCCATTCCGGCTAGCGTCGAGACCTTGAATATCCCGCGCAAAGAGGCGGAAGGGTTCGCCGTTGACACCGGCGCGATTTTGAAAAACCTCAAAAAAGGAGACCTGGTTCTCTTCTCCAACCCGGGCAATCCTTCCGGCTCGGCCCTTCCCGAAGAGGAGGTCATGCTCATCGCCCGCGCGGCCCGCGAGGCTGGCGCGACTCTTGTGGTGGATGAGGCCTTCGCCGACTTTTGCCCCTCTTTCTCGGTGCTGGACTATGCAGGCGAGGAGCGCGCGCTTGTGGTTTTGCGCTCGCTGACCAAGTTTTACGCGATCCCGGGAATCCGCACCGGATTCCTCAAGGCCGACGGCGCACTCGTTGATAAAATTGCCTCGCTCCAGCTCCCCTGGTCGGTGGGCGTACCCGCCCAGGTGGTCGGCGCGGCCTGCCTTAAGGACGACAACTGGGCCAAAAGGAGTCGCGATTACCTTGGCCGCTCGAAAGAAAAGCTCCTTGCGGGCCTCGCCTCGATTCCGGGGTTCACTGCGCTGCCATCCGAGGCCAATTACATTCTCATACGCCTTGACGCGCCCGCGCCAAGCGCCGACGAGCTTTACGCAAGGCTGCGCCGCAGCGGCACGCTCATAAGGCACTGCGGCAGCTTCGGCCTCGGGGACCGCTATGTGCGCATAGCGGTTAGGACGGTCGGGGAGAACGCCGACCTTGTGCGCCACCTGCAAAAGATGTTCGGCCTTCTCTCCGGTTCCGCCTGAGCGCCGTGATCCAGTTCACCGCTCTTGACCTGGCCCTCGCTTGGGCCGTCGACGCCCTTTTGGGAGATCCGCGCTTTCTTTCGCGCATTCATCCGGTGGTCTTGACGGGGAATCTCGTCTCCTTCCTTGAAAAAATCCTCTACGGCGGCGAATCGTCGGCCCGTTCGCGCTTTTTGCGGGGAACCCTGCTCTGGCTCCTGACGGTGGGTACGGTACTGGCCCTCTCCCTGGGCATATTGTTCATTTGCGCTAAAATCCACCCGCTTCTCGGAAGGTTCGCCTGCGTCTACCTGGCGTGGACCACCATCGCCACCCGCGATCTGGCCGCTCACGTGGGAAGGGTCGCCGCTTCCCTAGAAAGGGGAGACCTAGGGGGGGCAAGGCGCGAGCTTTCGATGATAGTCGGGAGGGACACCGAAAACCTCCCCGAAGGAGAGGTTTTGCGCGGGGCTTTCGAGACGGCGGCGGAAAACAGCTCCGACGGCATAGTAGCTCCGCTCTTCTACCTCGCGCTCGGCGGGGCTTTCGGCCTTGGACCGGCCTTGGGGCTGGCCTACAAAGCCGTCAACACCCTCGATTCGATGGTCGGCTACAAAAACGCCAAATACGCCGATTTCGGGAAGTTCTCCGCCAGGGCCGACGACCTTCTCAACTTCATCCCGGCCCGCCTCACCGCCCTCTTCGCCTCGCTGGCGGCGGTTTTCACCCTACAGCGGCCACTTGGAGCCCTTAAAATAGCCTTCAGGGACAGCCGCCTTCACGCCTCGCCCAACTCCGGCTGGCCCGAAGCGGCTTTCGCGGGAGCCATCGGCGTTAAAATCGGCGGGGTGAATTTTTACAGGGGGATCGCCCGCCAAGCCCCTTCAATAGGCGAAGAAAAAAGGCTCCTCGACCTGCCCGCGCTAAAAAAAGCCCTGCTTTTGCTTTGGGCGCTCTCCCTTGCCGCGATGGCGACTTTCGCGCTCGCGCTCGGCCTCCTACTTCCCCCCAACTGCTGATTTTCTTCGCTCAAAGCGGCTTTGCGCGCCCTTTGCGGGCGTTATCCGTTGACACCGCAAACGGCGATTTGCTAGTGTATTTCTTCGACTTTTATATTTTCGGAAGTCCTTGCGACTAAAGCGATTTTTAGAATGTCAACCTTGGCCGACGGCATTTTGGAGACCCTGGCGAAAGCCGCCGACCGCCCCGTCTCGGGAGAGGCCCTGGCGCGCGGTCTTGGCGTATCTCGCGCCGCCGTCTGGAAAGGGGTCGAGGAGCTTCGCCTAGAAGGCTTCGGCATAGAGTCGCAAAAGGGCGCGGGCTACAGGCTGGCCTTCTGGCCTGAAAAATTGCGGCTGGGAGAGGTTCGGGCTTCTCTTGGCGGCCTCTCTTTCGGCAAAGAACTTCGCTTTTATGAGGAGACCGACTCCACCAACCGCCAGGCGGCCAGGTGGGCCGAAGAGGGAGCCCCCCACGGCGCTCTGGTGGTGGCCGAAAGCCAAAGCGCCGGGCGCGGTCGGCTGGGCCGCGAATGGATTGGAAAGGCGGGGGAGAGCCTCCTTTTCAGCCTGGTGCTCAGGCCCAAAATCGATCTTTCAAAGGCGCCGCTAATCACCTTCGTCTCGGCCATCTCGCTGGCGGATGCGCTTTGCGCCCACATCGACGCCGCAAGGATCGAGATAAAGTGGCCCAACGACCTTCTGGTCGAAGGGAAAAAGGTCGCGGGGATACTTCTGGAATCACGCATCGAGGGGCCGGCTCTGGATTACGTGATTCTGGGTGCGGGGATAAACGTTTTGGGCGGCGGCGAGGCCCTGCCCGACGAGATACGTCCCCTGGCGGCGACGGTCGCCGATTTCGCCAAAGAAAAAACCCCAAGGCCCGCGGCCCTTCTGGCCCAATGCCTCGCGGCGCTGGAAAAGGACCTTTGGCTGTTCGGCGAAAAGGGATTCGCCCCCTTCGTCGAGAGGTGGAACGGCTGGTTTCGGATGGCCGGAAGGGATATCTGCGTAACGGCCCCCGAGGGGGTGACGCGGGGACAGGCCCTCGGGCTTTGCGAAGACGGTTCGCTGCTCGTCAAAACCGGTGCGGGCGAAAAAAAGATAGTGGCGGGTGACGTCGCTTACGCAACAACCAAGTAATCACGGGGGTAAGAGCCCTTAATGCTTCTTGCGATAGACATCGGAAACACGAACACGGTCCTGGGGGTCT
>SRXB01000358.1 GCA_009724975.1 bacterium
CTCCTCGGCGCTGGCTTCGACGAAGGAGGCGTTTTTTATCGAATTTTCCCTTGCCGAGACTTTCGCGTCGGCCACGGCTACCGGGTTTATCTCAATCCCCACCGCCTCTCCCGCCGCTTTGGCCAGGTTAAGCGTTATCGCGCCCACGCCGCAGTAGAGGTCCAGCGCCCTGTCCTCCTTAGTCGGGGCCAGAAGGCGCAAAATCTCGCGGTAAGCCGCGTTGGCCTGCGACCGGTTGGCCTGAAGGAACGCGCCCGCGCCGGCTCGCGCCGTAATATCCAAAAACCTCTCGGTTATAAACCCCTCGCCCCATATATTTTCCCACTTCGGGCCGAAAATCTCGTTGCCCTGCGTCGGGTTTACGTTCCTGACGACGCCGGAGAGGAAGGGGAGCTTTTCGCGGAGCCTCGCGGCAAGCGAGGAGAGAATCCCCGCCTGCGAATCGTCCGCCGTGACCAGCGCGACGAGGAGTTTTCCCTGCGCTTCGCTAGCGGTAAAAGCCGCGTAGCGCAGCCACCCCGTTTTCTTTCCGTAGGGAAGGAGAGGAAGGAGTTTCGAGGCGAGCGGCGAAAGCTCCTTCACGGCGAGGGAGATGAGCGGGTTGTGGATGGGACAGCGCGGTATGTCAACCACGTCGTGGCTGCCCTCGCGGTAGATTCCAAGGCCCGCTAGGCGGTCGCGGCGCGAGAAGGCTAGCTTGGAGGAGGCGCGGTAGCCCCGCAGGGTTTCCGAGGGGCGCACCGGCAGGATTTCGGGGGTCTCTTTGCCCTCGAAATGGGCCGCGAAGGCCTCCGCTACCGCCTTGCGCTTTATTTCCAGCGATTGCGCGTACCCTTCCCCCATCAGCGGGCATCCCGGGCAGTGAAGGTGCGGGCAATGAATATCTTCGATTTTTTTCATGGGGGGATAATCGCCCCTGGGCGGGGGCGGTGTCAATGGCCACGGGAAATGTGCTATATTTGGAGAGCCTTAAAAATTCCTGGAGGTGTTTCTATGCTTCGCCCGAGCTTTGCCGGAGCCTTTCTCCTCGCCTTTTCGCTCTTTTTTGCCCCTCTTTGCCTCGCGGGCGATGGCCCGGGCTGGCCAAAGGGCCTTTCGGAGGCGGCAAAAAACCATTTCGACGCATTGCAAAAGATTGAATACGCGATACGCGACTCCTCGGCGGCCTCGCCGCTGGGCATAGTGCCGACAAACACCTTCGACCGCGCCAGCCACGAGTGCCACGACGCCTCGGGGCAGGCCTACCGACTCTATTCCCCCCTCGCCCTCGGCCCCGATTGCTCGGAAAGCTCCTGCAAGGTAGTCGCGGAGTTCAAGCTTTACTACCGCGAGGGACTAGACAGCGCGGCACTCTTCGCCGCCCCCTGGAAAGAGGGTTCGGGAGGGGCGCTTGAGGTAACTTTCACCTTCGCGGACGGTTTCTGGCTGGCCAAGGGCTCGCGTGAGCTTATGGCCGCGCCGAAAAAGAGCCACCCGCAATGAAAATCCCAAAAACGCTTCTGGCGGCCCTTCTTGCCCTCGTCTCGGCGAGCGCGATGGCCGAGGTCTCGTGCCACTGTTTCTCGGACCGCAAGTTCGTCCCTTCGGCCCCCTTTCTCGCCGACCCCTACATCCTCGCCACCGCCCGCAACTCGCTCATCTCCGGCGCGACGGGAAGCTCAAAGGGCGACGTGGTGAAGATGCGCATGGGCGGCTCGGGCGAGGCGGACCTCTGGTTCACCCTCTATCTGGGGCCTCTCGTCGGGGAGGACCCCGAAAAGCTGGCTAAGGCGCGGGAAGCCTCCCCAAGCTGGGCGGCGACGCTCCGTGAATCTAAAATTGAGGCTAAAAGAGCGGGGGGGGCCATCGAGGCGGCTTTCGCCGGAGAGATGCGCCAGGAGAACGAGCGGCAGGAGCAGCTGTTCTGCTGAGACGCCTCCTGGCCCCAAAAACTGGCCCGTTGCTCCATTTTTGAGCACGGAACCAAAGCCCTTGGGCCTCAACCACTTGTCGCCGTCGGCATCAGACTTATTCGCAGTTCCGGTGGATAACTTTCGGCGCCAATTTCTCAGCCCTCAGTCGGCTCCAGCGCCCCAGCCCGGTCCGCGCCTTGCTGGAAGACCAGCCT
>SRXB01000064.1 GCA_009724975.1 bacterium
TAAACCGCCAGCTCATCGCCCTTCGCACCACCATCGGCCAGCCTAAGGCAAGGGTTTGGGCCGAGAGGATAGCCCTTATAAATCCAGGGTGCGCGGTCGAGGCGATAGAGGGGTTTTTCGCGCCCGACACCGCCGATTCCTTCCACCTTGAGAAGTTCGACTACATATGCGACGCCATAGACAGCCTTAACCCCAAGATAGAGCTCATAGTGCGGGCGCGGGAGGCGGGAAGGCCGGTAATAGTCTCCACGGGGGCGGGCGGGCGCATAGACCCCGAGGGGGTGAGGGTAACCGATCTTTTTTCCACGAAAAACTGCCCGCTTGCGAGGCACCTGAGAAAAAGGCTCCGCGCTAGGGGGGTGGCTGGACCCATTCCGGCGGTGGCGACTGAGGTTTTACCTTTAAAGAGCGAGGGGCTTCCCCTTGAGCAGGAAAATTTCCACCGTGGCCGCCCAAGGACGCCCATCGGCTCAATCTCTTTTCTTCCGGTTGTCTTCGGCGCGGTAATGGCGGGCCACGTGGTGCGCGAGCTGATAAAAGACCCCTAGAGTCTTCAGCCTTTGAGAATGTGGTGCACTTCTTTGGAGATGGAGTCGATTGCCCTCTCCATATTCAGGCGGTTGAGGGTGTAAAGCTCAATGTCGTCGCGGTCCAGAAGGCGTTCCACGGGGGCGGTGGCCTCGGTGGGGGCGGTGGCGATGAAGATGGTTTTGGGGGACAGCCATTTTGCCGCGAGGGCCAGCAGTTTTGGGGAGGTGGTTTCGAGTTTGCCCAGTTCGTCGATGATAACAAGGCGGGGAGCGGCTTTTTCAAGGGCCGAAAGACGCCTGTCAAGCTCCGCCGTGTCGGTTTCGTAGCGCCATGAGCGCTGGGCCTGGCTCACCGGCGGTTTTTTTATCTCTATTTCGCCGCCGTCGAAAAAGACCAGCCGGTAGCCGGTCCTGTGAGGCCCCGCAGTAAGCTCCTCGGTGTAAAAGCCTTTGGGGGAAAAGCGCGAAAGCTCCTGGGCGAGCTTTTTGGCGAAGGTGGTTTTCCCTGTATGGGAGCTTCCCCGTATTATGAAGTTCCCGCCCGCTTCCATAAGGGGGCTAGCTCTCTTCCCCGTTATCTCCTCCATGGGCGAGACGCGCTTTTAGAGCGTCGAACTCGTAGGCCGAGATTGTTTCGGCGTCCCCTGCGAATTTGGCTTCGATGAAGGGCATCGCCAGGTGGTCCCAAATCATGCGGGCGACGCGCTCGTCAAGGTCGTCGCGCATGAACCAGGCGGGTCCGACGCCGTTCTCTTCCCCGAACCGGCTGTTGACCTCCTCCACCGCGCGGTAGAGCCACAGAAGCTCGGGGGCGTGGGCGGTGAGCCACCGGTTGAGGACACCGCGCACCGGAGGGTGCGCCGTGGTGAAGCGCACGACGGGAAAGAGCCGCATCAGTTCGGCATCGCGGGCGGGGTTTAGGTAGTTCGCCGTGGCTATTATCTTCAGGTTGGTGGGTATGTAGAGGTTGTCGCCGGAACGCCGCAGTTTCAGCGATTCTTCGCGGTTTCTCATTAAAAAGAAGGATTCCCCGAAGCCGCCGGCACCGCAGAAGTGTACGTCGTCAATGACGAGCACGTAGATGTTGCTGGGGTCGGAGGAGGCCTTGTGGGCCATTTTCTTGATCGGCCCGTCCACTATCTCCCACCTGCCGCTTTCGCTCTGGCGCTCCTCCTCGGTGAGGAATCCCGCCGGAGCCTCGGGCGTTGCGGGGAAGAAGGCCATTCTCCCTATGTCCTGGGTTGCGGCCAGCGCAAGCCCCCTGGCCACGTGGGTTTTTCCGGTTCCCGCCGGACCCGCCAGAAGCATCTGGCCGTAGTTGTTCAAAAGGGCGAACATGCGGTCGATCCACTGGGCGGGCATGTACATCGACTCGCCGATCTGCTCGGACGGCGGCCTGCTTGAAAGCTCTGCCAAAAGGTCATCAACGTCCGTTATAACCTTGCCCTCTGCGCTCCGCTCGGGAAGGGGGATTTTCTTTTCGGATTGGCGGGGCCTGGGCTGTTCCTCGGATTTTTGTGGCGGGTCCACGCGGGCCTCGCTGGCGGCCTTGCCGAAATCCTTAAGAAGGTCGATCAGGTAGGCGAGGTCGGCGCCCATCTCCTTTTCGGTGGAGAGCTTGTCGAGGTAGAGGATTTTGTGGATGATGGTGGCGGCCCGCCTGACCTCGGTCATCTCGCCCGAAAGGTAGGCGTCCTCTATCTCGGAGGAGGAAAAACCCATCACGGAGGAGGTGTCCTGGCAGAGCAGGCGCAGTTTAAGGGCGCTTTGGGCGAGGAAGATCATCGCCCTTTTTGACCCCATGACCGCCACGGCGTCGTCGGAGGCCAGTTCAAGGGTCATAAGGAGTTCCATAGTCTCGGGCATTACGTAATAGACTATGCGAAGGGCGTTTTCCCTGTGTTTTTCGCTCTCGGGCTTTTCGGTTATCTTGAGGGTGGCCGATTTGCTCCACCCTCCCTTGTCGCCCGCGAAATGGGTGATTATAGGGGAGAAATTCCTGAAGGCGCCTATGTCGTCCATCTGCTTGACTATCGCGGCGGCGCATTTGTCCAGTTCCTCGTCGGAGCCGAAGGAGCCCTTCCTTGAAATCTCCGAAAAGCGCTTGGCGAAGGCGCGAAAGGCCTCGGGCAGCGAGGCGGCCTTTGCCGTGACGGTGTTTTTGCTGACGCGCACGACCTTGAACCCCAGATTGGTGAACTGGGCAACCGCGTCGCGCATGTCGTAGTTCATTCCGGGCGCCTTGCCCGATATGTGCCGTAAAAGAAGCATCATCGGGTAGAGCCTGCCGCCGTGCTCTATCACTATGTTGTTCTCGGGGCTTTGTTCCCACCCCGAGAATTTTTCGATGTTGCGGTAGGTGTTGTCGAAGTAGTTGAAAGCCTGTTCTACCTCGGCCCTGGTCATCTTGGGCATCCTGATTCCCTCGCTTTTGGGCGCTAGGGCCCGAAAGAGGCTGTATTGGCGGCAATGCCCTGCGCATTTGCCGTTACTACGATGAGGTTTATCCCGCCTGGATTTATTTTAAGGTCGAACCGGCGGTCATCGCCCGCCGCCTCCACCTCGACCCGCAATTCTTCGGCAGAGGAGTTCACCGCGCCAAAATACACCATTTTGGGTAGCATCGTCCACGATCTCGTGTCGGCCCCCTCCATAAGCTCGTTGGATATCGTCCC
Source organism: bacterium (assembly GCA_009724975.1). Lineage (GTDB taxonomy): Bacteria > Desulfobacterota > Deferrisomatia > Deferrisomatales > BM512 > SCTA01. The sequence goes on from SRXB01000064.1 coordinate 3,206, forward strand.
TATGAGCCCGCCAAGCCCCTTCATCTCCCGTTGCAGCGCCGCGTCCTTCGCGGTGCGGGCGATTGCGCGGGTGAAGGTCTTGAAGATTTCGTAGGGGAGCTTCTCCTCGAATTCCTTGTAGGCGAGAAGGTCGGTGAAGGCGGCTGGCTCTAGCGCCACATCCTCCGCCCTTACCGCACAGCTCTCCCTCCCGCGGGGGTTGTAGGTGGGGAAGGAGAGTTTTTGCATCGCGCCGGTGGAAAAGTTTATGAGCCGCACGTCCACCTGCCTCTTTACCGGCGCGCGGCCGCAAAGGGCGAAGATGTAGACGTTGGGCAGGGGGCCCGCGCCCTCAAGGGCGGAAAGGAGGTTTTGTGCCTGCCCCGACTCGCTTGCAAGGGCCGCCCGCCGCGCCTCTATCGTAGCGTCGTCAATTTCTCCCCGCGCTATGTGGGTGAAGGCGGTCAGGAGCATGGCGAAGGGGTTTTCCGTGGAGGAGGATATCCTGGCCATCCTAAGGCGGGCCTCTTCTGGCACCCGCAGTTTCCTTTCGGCCCGACCATCCGACAAATCCCCGGTCACCGAGGCTTTTTCGGAATCGACCTTCTCCCTGAGCACGCGTTCGATAAGGCGCGCGCGCCGCGCCTCAACCGCCGCCCCCTCAAGGTCCCCCATGAGGAGGTAGTTTTTCTCCTTTATGGCGAGGAGGAAGATTTTCTCGAACTCGGCGGGTTCATATTCGGAAAGGCCCGAGGATATTGTGGCCTCGGCGAAGGACGAGCCGGTTTTGCGAAGGCTTATGACCGGCCCCTCTTCGCTCTCGACAAAGCGCCTGTAAACCGCTTCCAGAACCGCGTTGGAGCGCTCGAACTGGCCGTTTTCGGAGAGGGCCGCGCCAAGCTCAAGAAGGTCCGCCGTGTCGGAATCCTTTTTCGGCTCCCCGTTTTCATCGACGAGCCCGTCCGAGAGCTCCCGAACCACCTTGCCGAGCCCCGCCGATTCCAGCCTCTCCATTTTGTAGGAATGGAGCTTGGAATCCATCGCGCAGCCGCCCGCGAGAAGGCAGGCCAGCGTTAAAGCCGCCGCCGGACGGCCAAGGGCGCGCCACATGGCCTATTGCTTGTCCAGCTCCCGATGGGCTTCGCCGGAGCGCTCCTGCTGGGCTCCCCAGCCGCGCCCGTTGTCGCGGCAAGGGCCGCAACAGCCCGCGATCAGGAGGCAAAGGGCCAAAAGCGAGAGAATAAGTGTTTTCGTCATGGCTTATTCCCCGAAGGATTTTTCTATTTCGCGGTCAAGCTCCTCTTGGGCCTTTTTGGCCTGGAGCTTTTGGTGAAGGGCCTGCTCGTTGCCCAGGCTCGTGCGGGCCGCCTCCTTCACCGCCTCCTTTACGCCTGTGGGGTCAAGATCGACCAGCACGTAGAGGATATTGTCGTTACCCATCCAGATGTCGCGCTGGCGCGAGCCGGAGAGGACCTGGTTGGTTACCTGCTTGGAGACGTTGGTGGCCACGCGGTCGAAAGTCTCGGCGTCGCCGGTCCCCGTCGCCTCTTGGAAATTCTTGAACATGTTCTTGACGTTGACTGAGATCATCCTGGCCAGCTCGTCGCGGCCCGAGGCCAAAGCCTCGGTTCGCTGGAACTGCAGACCTCCCGCCCCGCTTCTGGCGCTGCCGACCGCGCATAGCTTGCATGAAGCCGAAGGGTTCAAGACCCACTCCGGCGCGCCCGCCAGGGCCGGGGTGAAATTGGTGCGGTCCACCTTTTCGGGTTTTTTGTCGCCGCAGGCCGCCAGGCCCAGGGCAAGCGCCGCGATAAGGGCGAAAGAGAGGATTTTTCTCATGGCTAACTCCTTTGAGGGGTTATAGTCCCAGAATTTCGGCCAGCGACGAGGCGTAGACCTGCTCGCGGGCTTTCTCCAAAGCCTTTCCGGCCGCCTCTTCCTCTCCGGCGAATGAAGCGCCGGTGGAGGAAAAGTAACTTCCCGTAAGGGCCGCACCGTCGGGATCCGTGACCTCGATATTATACTCCGTTTTTACCTTTACCGCCCCGTCTTCCTCGGTTTTCCTGCTCTTCGCCGTCACGAGGAATTTGACGCAGGAGATATCAAGGCAAGGTTCCGGAGTCAGGCGGAAGCCCTCATCGGAGAGGCGCGTCGAAAGGATATCGCGAAATCGCTGCGATTCGGCGTCTCCCTTTATCGAGGCGCTGATGGTCGAGATGGTTTCATAAAGCCTCTTTTGCCGTTGCGAGGCCATTTCGCTTACGGAGGCGTAAAGAGGCGCGCCGGACCCTTCCAGTGCGTCCTTCAAAAGGGCTTTGGGGCGGATCTCCTCAAGGGTTTTGATCGAGGCGGCAAGGCTTTTGGCCTTGCGCAACGGGCTCTTTTCGAGCTCGAAGGCGCTGTCCAGCTCCGAGACGCGGCCCATCGCCCTCTTTACGTCGACCCCCACCTTTTCCGCCTGCGCGAAGCGGTCCACCGCCACCAGCACGTAAATTTTGCCCGCATCCTCCTCGCTTTGAATAGTCGAGTAGGCGACAAAATCTATCGGGAGGCTCTTGGTTGTTATTCTTTTTCGCGAGGAGGACTCGAAGGTGGATTTGTCGCCCGCGATGGACTGCGAGGCGGAGGTGGAAAACTCCGACGAGACGGAGACGTAAAGCCTTTCGGCTATCTCCGACAGGGCGTGGCGCTCAGCCTCTTTCCTGGTCGCTCCCTCTCCCGCGCCGAAGAGGTGGACGTTGTCTTTCGGGGGCGACAAAAACCAGTCGGGGGCGCAAAAGGCGCACGAGGCCGCGCCTGACGCCGCCAAAAAGGCCATTAAACCCAAAGCGCGGTAAAATCTCTTTCTCAGCGCCACGTTACCACCCCACCGCCTCTTTTTTGCCCTTTTTGAGAATCTCCTTCTCGTTGGCCCAAACCAGCTCCCCGCTTTGGACCTCGGCAAGGCTAAGCGTGAATTTGAAATACCGCTCCTTGACCTTTCCTGCGGAGGTTTCCATCGAGGCTATCTCTCCGAAAAGGTGGTATTTGGCCGCCTGCATCCTGCCAACCTCAGGAGCCGTGGAGGAATCGGCAAGGGCCGACTCGCCGAACTTAAGCTCCTTGACCATCTCGTCCTTCACACCCTTTTCTCCAACGTCGGTGACAAAGCGCATCTCGCCGGAGCGCAGGAGGCGGGTTCGTATAGAGTCGGTTATCGCCTTTGTGTCTATGTGCTCGTCGGTGGAATTCTTCACCTGGCTTATGCGGACAAGCGGTTTTTCCGAGAAAAACCCCTGCTTCAAAAGGTCGTCCACCATAGCGTCGGCCAGTATCTGCAGATCCTTGTGGCTGAAATAAAAGTTGGTGGCCTCGCTTGAGCGGGTGTCCTCCACGTAGGCGGTTTTCATTCCGCCGCCGCAGGCGACGAGGAGGAGCGCGGCCACCAGTAGTGGCGCGGCGCGAATGGTTGACTTGAACATTTGCCCATCCCTCAACTGGCTGTGTTTTTAACTTCCGGATTTCCCTTCAAATTTAACACCATAAGACGCACGGGGCAACGTCGGCGAACCTTAGCCTTGGCATCTTTTGCCGGTTTTGGCGGGGGAGAGGTTTTTTGCGGGCAAAAAAAGCCCCGACCGATTAAAATCGGCCCGCAAGGGAGGATTATCGTTGAAAGGTACTTTGGTGAATACCGTCGCGGTAATAGCTGGAGGTGCTTTGGGGGCGTTTTTGGGCGCGAGGGTCAAAGAACGCTACAAAACAGCCATAATGCAGGCGCTTGGGGTTGCGGTTGTCTTCCTCGGCTTTCGCATGGCCTTCGGCTCGAAAAACGACGTCATGACGGTGGGTGCGCTGATAGCCGGAGCTCTCACCGGCGAGCTTTTGAGGATAGAAGACCGCGTGCTGGCGGCGGGCGAGTGGCTGAAAGCGAGGGTAAAAAGCTCCTCGGCGACCTTCTCGGAGGGGTTCGCCACCGCCTCCATACTCTACGTGACCGGCGCGATGGCTATAATAGGGGCGATAAAAGACGGCTCTGGCGGCGACCCCTCGCTTTTGTACGTGAAGGCGATACTTGACGGCTCCTCGGCGATAATTTTCGCCTCGGCCCTCGGCGTCGGCGTCGCGATGAGCGCCGTAAGCGTCTTTTTGTACCAGGGAGCCTTCACCCTTCTGGCGGGCAGGCTGGCCTTTCTCGAAGACGGTGCGGTGCAGGCCGCGGTCAACGGGGTGGGCGGGCTCATGGTGGTGGCGATAGGCATAAACCTTCTGGGGATTTTGAAAATTCGCACCGGCAACCTCCTTCCCGGGCTTTTTTACGCTATTTTGCTGGCTCTTTGGCTTTAGGGGCGGATTTTGATTCCGAACTGACGATGAAACGAAAAATTTACACCGCCATCGCGATTCTGGCGCTTTCTGGCGCTTATTACCTCGGCGTGAGCGTCAAGAGCGACTGGCAGAACTTCTCTTTTTCGATAAACGACAACCTTTCGCTACGGCGCGAGGGGTCTTCGGATATCTACCTTTACGGCCAGAAAGGTAAATTCACCCTCGAAGGGGGCCTTGGCCCGGCTTTCGAGCTGGCCGACGCTGGAAAAAGCGTTTTGGTCCGCCATTACGGGCTGAAGGAGGGCAAGGCCGACCCCAACAAGGTTGTTTTGCTCTCGATTCCGAAGTCCGGCGAGGGCGCCGCGCGCGAGCTGGGCAGCGAGGAGCTTTCGGCGGCGCATAAGGCGGAGTTTAAGAGCATAAGGCGGGCTCACAAGGAGGCTCTTCGCTCCGGCAGGGCCAAAATGGAGGAGGTTGACCGCTATTTACTGGGGCAGGCGGGGTTTTTGTTCGCCAACATACACTTCATCGCGCTTTACAGCCTTCTTCCCGGCTTTATCATCGGCTCGTGGCTCAGGGGGCGTGAGAAAAAACGCCCCTTCATCACCGGCTGGGCGGTGAGCCTTGGCGGGATAGCCGGGGTAATCCTCCTCATAAGTTTTATAAGCTGGCTCGACATGAGGTTTTTTTGATTTTCGCGGCCCACGGCCCGGCTTTAAGGGGAAGGTGATGTTCGATACGCACCTGCATCTGGACGCGGAGCCATTTTCCGGCGATCTTCCCGCCGTGGCCTCGGCTATGGCGCGGGCGGGGGTGCGCTGGGCGGTTAACGCGGCCGTCGACCTAAACTCCTCACGCGCCTCACTTCAAATCCACTCTAGTTTTCCTTTCGTTCTTCCTTCGGTCGGACTCCACCCCCTTTATATCGAGGGCGGCTATCCCGAGGAGTTGGATGCGCTGGCGCGGGGCGGCGGTTTTTACGCCGTGGGCGAGGCGGGGCTGGATTTTTGGCATGGGCGCGAAAACGAGGAGGCCCAGCGAGAGGTTTTTTACCGCCAGGCCCTTTTGGCCAAAGAGCTTTCGCTACCCCTTTTGCTCCATATAAGAAAGGGGTTCAACGAGGTGCTGGAGGTGTTGAGAGAGGCCGGTTTCGGGGGAGGGGCGCTCTTTCACAATTTCACGGGCTCCCTTGAGATGGCGCGAAAGGCGCTGGACGAGGGGTGGAGTTTCTCGATAGGGGGGCCAATCACCTATCCGCGCAAGGAGGAGCTTCGAAAGGTGGTCCGGAAGATCCCTCTGGACCGCATAATGGTGGAGACCGACGCGCCGGACCTTCCCCCGTGGGAGAAGCGAGGCGAGATTCACCGACCCGAGGATCTTCCCGTTACGGTACGCGCGCTGGCTGGGGTTTTGGGCCTCGGTTTCGAGGAGGCGGCTGAAATCACTCAGGCAAACGCCAGAAAATTTTTCGGAGTCTGACTTTTTCGGGCCGTGAGACGGGGCCGGAGGGCGGGCGAACCCCCTCCGGCCTTTTTTGAGCTATTTTTCAGGGCCTTCCGAAG
>SRXB01000359.1 GCA_009724975.1 bacterium
CGCAGGATTTGCGCGATATGCAAAGGAGGCCGGATTCCTCTTTCCCCAAGAACGAGACAACGCTCCGGCTGGAAAAGAATCGCCTACGCCGCCCTCACGCCGTCGCGGGAGGTCTCTTTCACCATGTACATGAGCTTGTCCGCTATGCTTACGAGTGTGAGCTTCGAATCGGCATCGTCGGGGTAGGTCGCCACGCCGAAGCTGGCTGTGGCCTTAATCTCCAGCCCCTCCTCGCTGAGGAATTTCTTGGCGTTCAAAACCTTCCTCAGCTTCTCGGCGAAGACCACCGCGCCCTCCTTCGAGGTGTTGGGAAGGATTATCACGAATTCATCGCCGCCGTAGCGCGCCGCGATGTCGGTCTTTCGTATGGTGGCCGAGATGAGCTGGCCCACCTCCCCTATCAGCCTGCTGCCGACAAGGTGGCCGAAGCTGTCGTTGACCGTCTTGAAGCGGTCCATGTCGAAAAAGATGAAGGAGAGATTGGTGCCCGACCTTCGCGCCCGCTCCACCTCGCGGTCGAGTATTCTTAGTATATGTCTGGCGTTGTAAAGGCCGGTAAGCTCGTCTGTTATTGAAATTTCCTGGATTTTCGCAAAGTTCTTGGAGTTTTCAAGCGCTATGGCGACAAAATCGGAGACCGTTTCCAGAAGCTCAAGGTCACGGGGGCAGAATTTCCGGTCTTCTAGGCTGTTTATGAACTCGATAACGCCGATGATCTTGTCGCCGTAGCGAAGCGGCACGCATATCACCGATCTTGTGGTAAAGGAGAGGGCCTCGTCGAACTTCGGCGAAAAGCGCGGGTCGGAAGAAACGTCCTCAATCAGCACCGACAATCCGTTGTCGGCCACCCATCCGGCTATCCCCTCGCCCCTCTTGACTTTTTTCCCGGCGAGTTTCTTCGGGGTGGGAGAGACCGCTATCTCGAAAACGAGATCCCTGGTTTTTTCGTCGACAAGGAGCAGCGACCATATTTTAGGGCTCAAAAGCCCCGCAACCTTGTCCATTATGAGCTTTATCAGCTCTTTTCTTCCCAGCGTTGAGGTAAGCGCCTTGCCGATATCTACCAGGGTGGTGTATTCGCGTATCAGGCGTTCGCACTCCGCGGAATCGTGAAAACTCTGAGCCATCTTTTAAGCCCGCCGCTCTTTTGTTTGTAAAATTTTTCCCATTATACTCCGATAAGGGTGTCGCGAAACAAAATTTTGATTAAAAACCTCTCTGCCGAGCCGGGGGCCGGTCAAAAATCTTGGCCGAGCACGGGGCAAAGAGTGTAAAATCATTAAAATGGACCGTGAAATAGTCAATTCAGCAGTCGCCATAGCGATAGCTCTTCTCGACATCGTCGCGATAGCCATGGCTTTCTGGCGAAGCCACGGGGTCGAGCGCACCCTTATGTGGATTTTCGCCATTCTCGCCTTCCCCGGGGTCGGGGCGCTCTCCTTCTTCTTTCTCGCTAATCCCTACGTCAAGCGCACCATCCGCAGAAAGAGCCGCGCCGCCTTGATGGTGAGGGACAAGGCCCGCCGTCCGGCGGGAGAAAGCCCCGATTCCCAGCCGCTTTTCAACCTCGCCGCCGCCCTGACCAGCTTCGCCCCCGCTAAAGGCAACCGCGTGGAGCTGCTCGGCGACAACGAGACGGAGCTGGGGGAGGCCGCCCGCGTCATCGCAGGCGCGCAAAAGTTCGTCTGGGTGGAGTATTACATCATAAAGCGCGACGAGACCGGGCTTTTCTTTCTTCGCCTCCTCGCCGAACGCGCAAGGGCGGGGGTGGAGGTCAAGCTCCTTTACGACGCGGTCGGCTCGATGGGCCTTGAGGAGTTTTTGTCCCCCATCGTGGAGGCCGGAGGGAAGGTGGAGGCGTTCCACCCGGTCAACCCCCTGCGCAAAAGGTGGTCTGTCCACCTCAGGAACCACCGCAAGCTGATTGTGGTTGACGGCAAGGTGGGATTAACAGGCGGAATGAACGTCGGCGACGAATACACCGGCATTGCCAAGCGGCGGGGCGGGCCATATTTCAGGGATCTGCAGCTTCTGGTGGAGGGCCCCGCCGTGGCGGACCTTTGCGAGATTTTCGCCGAAGA
>SRXB01000065.1 GCA_009724975.1 bacterium
GGAGAGGGCCGCGCAACCGAAACCGGAGAATAGTCATGGCGCTTTCTTTCGACCTGAACGACGAGCAGAAAATTCTTCGCCAGAGCGTACGCGAATTCGCGGAAAAAGAGATACGCCCGGTCGCCCGGGAGCTCGATGAAAAAGAGGAATTCAGCTACGAGCTGACCAGGAAAATGGCCAGCATGGGTCTTTTCGGAGTCTTCGTAGATCCGGAATACGGCGGCTGCGGCCTCGACTATGTTTCCTACATAATAGCCGTCGAGGAGATAGCGCGGGTGGACGGCTCCCAGGCGGCCACGGTCGCGGCGGGCAATTCGCTCGGCATAGGCCCGATTTACTATTTCGGCAGCGAGGAGCAAAAGAAGAGGTGGCTCCCCGACCTTTGCGCCGGCAAAACCCTTGCGGGCTTCGGCCTTACGGAGCCGCAGGCCGGTTCGGACGCCGGTTCCTCCAAGACCCGCGCCGATCTGGACGGCACCGACTGGGTTCTAAACGGCAGCAAGATATTCATTACAAATGCGGCGAACGATATGAGCGGCGTCATCGTGGTTCAGGCCGTCACCGGCAAGAAGAGCGACGGGCGCAATGAAATCTCATGCTTTCTCGTGCCCGCCGACGCCAAGGGCCTCACCAAAAAAGTGATGCACGGCAAGATGATGTGGCGCTCCTCCAACACCGCCGAGCTCTACTTCGACGACCTGCGCCTTCCCGCCGACGCCATTTTGGGCAAGCGCGGCGACGGCTTCAGGCAGATGCTCCAGACCCTCGACGGCGGAAGGCTCTCCATAGGGGCGATGGGGCTTGGCGGCGCGCAGGGAGCTTTCGAGCTTGCGCTCAACTACTCGCAGGAGCGCAAGCAGTTCGGCCAGAGCCTTTTCAATTTCCAGGCCACCCAGTTCAAGCTCGCGGACATGGCGATGGAGATAGAGGCGGCGCGCCTTCTCCTTTACAAGGCCTGCTGGCTGAAAGACAACCACCGCCCGTTCGGCCAGGTCGCCGCGATGGCCAAGCTATACTGCTCCGAGGTAATGGGCAGGGTGGCCGACGAGGCCGTGCAGATTCACGGCGGCTACGGCCTGATGCGGGAATACGACGTGGAAAGGTTCTTCAGGGATCAAAAGCTCCTCACCATCGGCGAGGGGACGAGCGAGGTCCAGCGCATAGTCATCGCCCGCCACCTTTTGAGCTAGGGACTCTTTTGCTTCGGGAGGAGTCGCGATGAGGCCGTATTTTGATAACATGCCCGTCTTCGGGAAGCCGCTCAGCGAACGGCAGTTCGCCGATACGGCCCAGAATGCCGAGCAGGTGGCGGCTGCGGAAGAGGAAATCTCCCGCGCGGCCGAAAAAGTGAAAAACGCCGGAGTTCCGGTTAAAAAGCTCAATGAACGCGGTCAGTTGAGCGCGTGGCAGCGCATCGAAAAGCTGGTGGAGCCGGGGAGCTGGCTTCCCTTGAATTCCCTTTACGACCCTTTCGACAACGAAGAGGGGTCGGTCGGCCTGGTAACTGGCCTTTGCAAGATATCGGGCCGGTGGGCGGTGCTTTGCGCCTTCGACAACAAAGTGCTCGCCGGAGCCTGGATATCGGGGCAGGACGCAAAAGCGCTTCGCGCCACCGAAATCGCGCAGAGGCTTCGCATACCGCTCATATGGCTGGTCAACTGCAGCGGAGTGAAGCTGCCGGACCAGCACCGTCTTTACGCGGGCAGGCGTTGCGGCGGCGCCACCTTTTTCCGCCATGCCGAGCTCCAGCAAAAAGGGGTTCCGGTCTTCTCGGCGATTTTCGGCACCAATCCGGCGGGGGGCGGCTACACCTGCATAAGCCCGACCCTTCTTCTTGCGCACAAAGACGCCAACATGGCGGTTGGCGGCGGCGGAATAGTCCGCGGGATGAGCCCCGGCGGCGGGTTCAACGAGGCGAACTGCGAGGCTTTGATCGAGGCCACCCGCCGCTTTAGGGATGTTCCCCCCGGCAGGGCCGAAATCCATTATGACTCGACCGGTTTTTTCAGGCACATCTACGAAACCGAGCAGGGCGTCCTGGACGGCGTCAAAAAATATATGCAGGGCATGCCCGCCTACGACCCCGCTTTTTTCCGCGTCGCCGCGCCGGCAAGGCCCGCCCTTGACGGGGGGGAGCTTCCCCGCATAGTCCCGATGAACCAGAAGAGGACCTATTCCTTCGGGGATGTCCTCTCGCGCCTGGTGGACGGCAGCGAGCACATGGAGTTCAGGCCCGGCTACGGCCCCGACGTCTATTGCGGCCTGGTGAGGATAGACGGATTCCTGGTTGGGGCGATAGGCAACAACCAGGGGTTTTTGGGCGCCGGATATCCGGAGTATTCCGAAAACCCCGGCATAGGGGGAAAGCTCTACCGCCAGGGGCTCATAAAAATGAACGAGTTCGTGACCCTTTGCGGGCGCGACAGAATACCAATCGTCTGGCTTCAGGACGCCACCGGCATAGACGTTGGCGACGAGGCGGAAAAGGCCGAGCTTTTGGGCATAGGCCAGTCGCTAATCTATTCCATAGAGCAGACCGGCGTTCCCCACATGCTCCTGGTACTGCGCAAAGGGACCGCCGCGGCACACTACGTGATGGGCGGCCCGGTTGCCAACAACCACAACGCCTTCACGATAGGTACCGTTGCGACCGAGATATACGTCATGCACGGCGAGACCGCCGCCGTGGCCAGCTACGCCCGCAGGCTTGTCAAGGAGCGCGACAGCGGCAACGACATCGCGCCCGTCGTGGAAAAAATGAACGAACTGGTGAAGTCCTACCATGACCATTCGCGGCCGGAATATTGCGCCAAAAAGGGATTTGTCGACGAAATAGTCAAATTCGACGACATAAGGAAATACCTCGAAGCGTTCGCCGGAGCCGCCTACCAGAATCCGTCCTCCATTTGCGCGCACCACCAGATGATACTTCCCAGGATTATCCGGGGATAATGGTTTAAGAGGGAAAAAATGTCTAAGCTCCTATGGACTCCCGACCCGCAGAGGGTTGCCAACGCAAACATGACCCGCTTTCGCGATTTCGTCAACAATCGCCACGGCGCGAATCTCTCCTCATACGACGACCTTTACCAATGGTCGGTAGAAAAAATCCCCGAATTCTGGAACGCCATTAGGGAATTTTGCGAAGTCAAATTCTCATCGCCGCATTCCGAGGTCCTCAAAAATCCGGTTATGCCCGGCGCGGAATGGTTTTGTGGCTCGCGCCTTAACTTCGCCGAAAACCTGCTGCGCTTCAGGGATGAAAAACCGGCGCTCATCTTCATAGGAGAGGGCGGCGAGGCGAAGCGCTCGGTGACCTACGCCGAGCTTTATCGGATGACAGCCCGCTTTTCAAAATTCCTGAAGGACTCGGGGGTGAAGGCGGGAGACCGCGTGGCTGGCTTCATGCCAAACACCATCGAAACGGTGGCGGCGATGCTGGGCACCGCCTCCATAGGCGCGGTATGGTCCTCCTGCAGCCCCGATTTTGGGTTCAAGGGAGTGATGGACCGCTTCGGACAGATAGCCCCGAAGGTTTTGGTGACCGCCGACGGATACATCTACAACGGCAAGTCCTTCGATTCACTCCAGAGGGCAGCCGAGGTGGCGAGGGAGATCGCGTCCGTCGAAAAGGTGGTGGTGGTTCCCTTCGTAAACCCCACCCCCGACATCTCCGGCGTCGAGAAGTCCATCGGCTGGAACGATGCCCTGGACAACGGGGCCGAAGAGGTGGACTTCGCCCTAATGCCCTTCAACCACCCTCTCTACATAATGTACTCCTCCGGCACAACCGGCGTACCAAAATGCATAGTCCACGGGGCCGGCGGCACCCTTATGCAGCACGCAAAAGAGTTGATGCTTCACACCGACCTGCGCCGCGAGGACACTATATTCTACTTCACCACCTGCGGCTGGATGATGTGGAACTGGCTGGTGAGCTCCCTCTTTTGCGGGGCCACGATTGTCCTTTTCGACGGCAGCCCCGCCTATCCCGACGCCTCCGTGTTATGGAAGGCCGCGCAGGACCTAAAAATCACCGTTTTCGGAACCAGCGCCAAATTCATAGCCATATGCCGCAAGGCTGGGGTGCGCCCCGGCGTGCAGTTCGACCTTTCCCCCCTGCGCGCGGTTCTTTCCACCGGCTCCCCGCTCTCGGCCGAGGATTTCGAGTGGGTATACGAGGAAGTTAAGGATGACCTCCAACTCGCCTCCATCTCCGGCGGGACCGACATAATCTCCTGCTTTATGCTCGGCTCTTCCATAAGCCCCGTCTACGCGGGCGAGATACAAAAACGCGGCCTCGGCATGAAGGTTGAAGCATGGGACGACAACGGCAAGCCTGTAGTGGGAGAGAAGGGGGAGCTGGTCTGCACCGCGCCCTTTCCCTCCATGCCGATATATTTCTGGAACGACCCGGGCGACGAAAAATACCTGGACGCGTACTTCAGCCATTTCAAAGGCATCTGGCGCCACGGCGACTACATAGAGATAACCCAAACCGGCGGCGTAATCGTTTATGGCCGCTCGGACGCAACCCTCAACCCCAGCGGCGTCCGCATAGGAACCGCCGAGATATACCGGCAGGTAGAATCGCTGGCCGAAGTCGCCGATTCACTTGTGGTTGGCCAGCCCTGGGACAACGACGTAAGGGTCGTCCTCTTCGTAATGCTGAGAAACGGACTGGCCCTCGACGACCTTTTGATCAAGAAAATCAAAGACCAGATACGCAAAAACGCCACCCCCAGGCATGTGCCGGAAAAAATAGTCCAGGTGGCGGACATACCCAGGACCATCAACGGCAAGAAGGTGGAGATGGCCGTAGTCAAAGTGCTCATGGGCGAAGAGGTTAAGAACAAGGACGCCATCGCCAACCCCGAAGCCCTTGAATACTTCAGGGACATACAGGAACTGAAAGCGTAAAGGAGAAGCAAGTGTCTGATTCCACAGTCCTTTGTGAAAAAAGCGGCGGCGTCTGGACGATAACGCTAAATCGGCCCGACGCGATGAATTCCCTCTCCGTGGCGATGCTCGCCGAGCTGGGAAAGATTCTGGAGGAGATACGTTTCGACTCCGAGGCCCGTTGCGTAATCCTGACCGGAGCGGGAGAAAAGGCCTTTTGCGCCGGAGCAGACCTGAAGGAGCGCGCCGGCATGACGCACGACCAGGTCCGCAGGACAGTCGCCTCGATACGAAAGACGATGGACATGGTCGAAGACCTTCCGGTACCCACAATAGCCGCCGTCAACGGCGTGGCGCTCGGAGGCGGCACCGAGCTTGCCCTTGCCTGTGACATGCGCATCGTCGCCGAAGGGGCGCTCATGGGGCTTACCGAGACCAGCCTTGCGATAATACCCGGGGCGGGCGGTACCCAGAGGCTTCCGCGCATCATAGGCAAGGCTAAAGCAAAAGAGCTAATTTTCACCGCGCGCAGGATAGGCGCCGCCGAGGTCCTTTCGATCGGCCTAGCCAACAGCGTCTGTGAGCGCGCCGAACTTTTGGCCAAGGCCCTTGGTTTGGCCGAGGCAATAAGCCAGAACGGCCCCCTGGCCCTGCGCGCCGCCAAGCGCGCCATCGACAAAGGGATGGAAATGGATCTGGCCAGCGGCCTGGCCTTCGAGTCCACCTGCTACGAGACGATTTTGGGCACCGAAGACAGGGTGGAAGGGCTGACGGCTTTTCGGGAAAAGAGAAAACCCGCTTACAAAGGCAAATAAAATACAAAAAATAGAGGAGAAATTTCGATATGTGCACCGATTTCAGACTTCACAAAGCCGATCTTCCCGCAAAAGTAGTCATTGGCGAATGCTGGCCGCGCGACGGCCTGCAAAACGAGGCGAAAATAGTCTCCACCGAAGACAAGGTGGAGATAATCACCCGCATGGTCGAAGCCGGATGCAGAAAGTTCGAGGCGACCAGCTTCGCCCACCCCAAGATACTGCCCCAGTTCGGCGACGCCGAAGAGGTTCTAAGGCGCATCCCGAGAATGCCCGGCCTTGAGTACCGAGGCATCTGCACCACGGTAAAGGCGGTTGAGAGGGCGATAAGGTCAAAGGAAGAAGGTTTTGGAGTGGACGAGATCGCCATGGTCATCTCCACGAGCGAACCCCACAACAAGGCCAATGTCGGCATGACCCACGACGAGAACAAGAAGGTTATCGAGCAGATGGTGAAGATGTCGCTCGACAGCGGCCACAAGGTCTTCGGCTGGGCTCTCACCTCCTTCGGCTGCCCGATAAGGGGTGATGTCGACCCCGCCGAAGCCATAGCCTTCGGCAAGTGGTGGAAAGAGATAGGAGCCACGATAATCGGCTTCGGCGATACGACCGGCTCGGCCAACCCGATGCAGGTAAGCCGATTCTACGAGCAGGTCCTCTCCGAGGGCTTCAGCACCGAGGAGGTGGTGGTTCACTTCCACGACACCCGAGGCTGGGGCGTTGCGAACTCTCTCGTGGCCCTCACCTTCGGCTTCACACACTTTGATACCTCCATCGGCGCGATAGGCGGCCAGCCCAAGACGGGCGCGGCGGACTACCACACCGGCTACGCGGGCAACACCTGCACTGAAGACCTGGTCGGCATGTTCGAGGAGATGGGGGTCGGCACTGGAATAGACCTCCACAAAATGATGGCTGCGGGCAAGCGCGCCGAAGCGATTCTCGGGCGCAAGCTCCGCTCCAATTTTGTCGACGCGGGGCCCGTTCCCCACCACGGAATAGTTTACGACAAGCAAAAAGGCATAATCGAAAAGAACGACTGAGAGCGGATTCATCAATCGGCTTTAGGGCGACACAGAGGAGTTAAAGACATGGATATGGCAAAACGCATAGCCAAAATGCGCAAGGCCCAGGACCTGACCATTGAGCAGCTGGCTCGGCTGACCTCGCTTCCCGCCGATTACCTAAAGGCGGTTGAGGGAGGGGAGATTACTCCGTCGATAGGGGCGGTTATCTCCATCTCCCGTGCTCTGGGGACCAAAATGGGGCAGATTTTGCACGAGGGCGGACGGACCCAGGGGATTTTCAGCATTCTCCAGGCCGACAAAGTCAAGGAAACCGAGCGCGAAACGGACGATGACCAGAGAAGGGGCAGGGGGCAGGGGTACTCCTACAGCAGCCTTCTCATTCCGGAGGTTCGCGGGCAGGCGATGGAGCCTTTCCTCATCTCCTTCGACCCCTCGGCGGCGGACACCGTCGAGGAGACCGCGCACGAGGGCGAGGAGTTCATCTACGTCCTTTCCGGCGTCCTTGAGGTGATTTACGAGGGCAAGAGCAGCACCCTCAAAAAGGGAGACAGCCTCTACATAGATTCGTCGCGGCCCCATGCGCTTCGGGCTGTGGGCAACAAGCCCCCGCAAGTGCTGGCCGTGGTCTATGCCAGATCCTGAGAATAGGGGAAGTTTGAAGTGGGAGCGATAAAGTCCGCCATATCGTTGAAAAGCAAGGAATTCGCGGCCAATTCCGAGGTGGCGCGTGCACTTGTCGCGGATCTGCGCGAGAAATCGGCGCAGGTGGCGCGCGGCGGTTCCGAGGAGGCGCGCAAGAAGCATCTGTCCAGAGGCAAACTTTTGCCCCGCGACCGCATAGCGGCGCTCATAGACCCCGGTACCCCCTTCCTGGAGACGAGCCAGTTGGCCGCCTGGGGAATGTACGGGGGCGAGGTCCCCTCAGCCGGCATAATAACGGGCATCGGGAGGATAGAGGGCCAGGAGTGCGTCATCGTCGCCAACGATGCTACCGTCAAGGGGGGAAGCTACTTCCCTATGACGGTGAAAAAACATCTGCGCGCGCAGGAAATAGCCCTCAACAACAATCTTCCCTGCGTTTACATGGTCGATTCCGGCGGCGCGAATCTCCCGACGCAAGACGAGGTCTTCCCCGACAAGGAGCACTTTGGCCGCATATTCTTCAACCAGGCGAACATGTCATCGCTGGGGATACCGCAGGTAGCCTGCGTAATGGGTTCCTGCACAGCCGGAGGGGCCTATGTGCCGGCAATGGCGGACGAGGCGGTAATCGTAAAGAATCAGGGAACTATTTTCCTCGGCGGGCCGCCTCTTGTAAAAGCAGCGACCGGCGAGGAGGTTAGCGCGGAAGAGCTGGGCGGCGCGGACGTTCACACGCGTCTTTCGGGCGTTGCCGACCATCTGGCGGAAAACGACGCTCACGCGCTCTGGATAGTCAGGCGCATTGCCGCGAATTTCAACCGCGTAAAACCGGCATCAGTGAAATTGTCCGCTCCAGAGGAGCCTCTTTACGATCCCGAGGAGCTTTACGGGATAATCCCCTCCGACACGCGCAAACCCTACGACGTGCGCGAGGTCATTGCTCGTCTCGTGGATGGCAGCAGGCTGGACGAGTTCAAGCAGCGCTACGGCACGACGCTGGTCTGCGGTTTCGCTGCCATAGCTGGCTATCCGGTCGGCATTGTCGCCAACAACGGCATACTCTTTTCGGAATCGGCGCAAAAGGGCGCGCATTTCATAGAGCTTTGTTCCCAGCGGGGAATACCGCTCGTCTTTTTGCAGAACATAACCGGCTTCATGGTCGGCAAGGCTTACGAGAACAAGGGAATAGCCAAGGACGGGGCCAAAATGGTCACCGCCGTATCCTGCGCCAAGGTGCCGAAGTTCACAGTGATTATAGGGGGGTCGCACGGGGCCGGAAATTACGGCATGTGCGGCAGGGCCTACGCGCCGCGCTTTTTGTGGATGTGGCCCAATTCCAGAATTTCGGTGATGGGCGGCGAGCAGGCCGCCAACGTTCTGGCCACCATCCGCAGGGATGCCCTGAAGGCCGCCGGAAAGCAATGGAGCGCCGAGGAGGAAGAGGCCTTCAAGGCTCCCGTGCGCGCCCAGTACGAAAGCCAGGGCCACCCTTATTACGCCTCGGCGAGACTTTGGGACGATGGCGTAATCGATCCCGCGCAGAC
>SRXB01000360.1 GCA_009724975.1 bacterium
AGCCTCATCTCCGTGAGGCTCCACTCCACTAAGGCCGAGACGCCGCTCGACGGGGCCGAGCTTAAGAGCCGGATAGCGGGAGCGGCGCGGCTTCGGCGCGATTGGCTTGGCGAAGAGGCTTTGGCGGCGCGAATCGTCTACGCCGAGGGCGATTCCCTCCCGGGCCTCGTGGTGGACAGCTTTTGCGGGACTCTTTCGGCCCAGATTCTGACGGCGGGGATGGAAAAGCGCACTGAAGCAATTCTGGACGCCCTTGAGGAGGTCTTGGAGCCGCGAGGGATCCTCCTTCGCAACGATCCGCCGGTGCGCGAGCTTGAGGGGCTTTCGCGGGAGGTGCGGGTTGGGCGCGGCGAGGTGGAGAGGCTCACCCCCTTCACTCTGGGGGGCTTAAGGCTGGTGGCCGACCTCCATACGGGGCAGAAAACCGGCTTTTTCTTCGACCAGCGCGACAATTACCGCCTACTTGAGAGGGTGGCTGGGGGCGCGAAGGTTCTGGACTGCTTTTGCTACTCGGGCTCGTGGGGGCTCAACGCCCTGAAGTACGGCGCGGGCGAGGTGCACTTCGCCGACATCTCGGCGGGCGCACTTGAACTTGCCAAAATCAACGCCGAGGCCAACGGTTTTGAAAGCCGCGCCGATTACCTGAACGCCGACGTGCTGGAACTGCTGAAAGAGGAAAAGAGCGAGTACGACCTCGTCATTCTCGACCCGCCCGCCTACGCGAAAAATAAAAAATCGGTCCCCGCCGCGCTCAAGGGGTATCTGAACCTGAACAAGTGGGGGATGAGGCGCGTGAAAAAGGGGGGGTATCTGGTGACCTGCTCCTGCTCGCTAAACGTCAGCCCAGACGACTTTCTGGAAGCGGTTACGCTGGCGGCGAGCGAGGCGGGGAGGGGCGCGAGGGTAATCGGCGTGGGCCGCCAAGGCCCCGACCATCCGTGGATACCCGCCATGCCCGAGACCATGTACCTGAAGGTGCTGCTCTTGCAGGTGTGGTAGGCGGTTTCAACGCGCTAGTAAAAATAATTTTGTGTTGCGAGGGATTGTTTGGTCGTCTTAAACGCAGAAAAGGGAGCCTTGCGGCTCCCTTTTGCTCTTATAGCTTATCAAGCCGTCTTTATTTCGCGTTTTGGGCGAAGCGCTCGGCTCCAACTTTGCCGGTGTAGCCCGCAAGGCCGCTGGCGTTTTTGAATTCCTCGATTTTGGCGAGGCGGTCGCCCTGCGGCGGGTGGGTCGCGCCCACCGATTTTTGCTGGTCCTTGCCGCTTTTGGCGTAGACGGCCTTAAGAAGGCGCGAAAGGGCGTTCGCGTCGTAGCCGGAGGCGGCCAGAAGGATTATCGAGCCTCGGTCGGCCTCGAATTCGTCCTCTATCTTGTAGCCTCGGTCGAAGAGTATCGAGATGGAGGAATCTACAAGTTCCTTGAAGAGGGCGCGGGCCGAGCGGGTCGAAGCGCCGATTATCTGCGAGAGGCCGGTTATCATGTTGTCGTCGGTGCCGCGCACGTTCATCTCTTTTACGATGTGGCGGCTGGTCACGTGCGATATTTCGTGGGCCAAAAGGGCCGCGAGCTGGGCTTCGTCCTCCATGAGGTCGAGTATTCCCTTGGTGACGAAGACGTAGCCGCCAGGGGCGGCGAAGGCGTTGATTACCTCGGTGTCGAGGACGGCGAAGTGGTAGACGAGCTCGGTGCGGGGGCCGTTCATGGCGACGCCGGTGCCGACTTTTTCGACGTAGGAGGTGATTTTCTCCTCTTTGAGGAGGGGGAAGGTCCCAAGGACGTGGGCCGCTATCTCGCGGCCGAACTCTATTTCGGCGGTCACGTCTTCAAGGGTGTAGTCGCGGGCCGATTCGCTGCTTATGCGGGCGCGGAAGTTTTCGCTTTCAGCCGAAAGGGCCGTTCCGGCGGCCAGAAGAACCAGGCAGGAGGCGAAGAGTGCGCGAAGCTGCTTTTTCATCTTCAATCCCCCTTACTTTTCCAGGCTCGTGACGAAGTCGAGCGCCTTTGCGGGGTCTATGGGGCGCTCTTCTATCTTCTGGAGGGTGGCGTAGTCGGCTTTTGTCCCCACT
>SRXB01000066.1:0-2500 GCA_009724975.1 bacterium
CCTTCAAAAAAAAGATCAAGGGAATAAAAAAAGGGATTGACAGTTGTTTGGGGGGTTGGGTATAAAGCGGCCTCCTTGAGAGGGCGAAGGTCATCGAGGGGATGAGTTGGGCGCTGGGAATTGCGGCAAGCGATTTGGCGCTTGACAAGAGAAGAGAAGATAAAATATCTTTAGAGCTTCGCGCTGGGAGCCAAGGGTTGTCGGCGCGTGGGTTGGTCTTTGAAAACCGAATAGCGAAGAAAAAAAGCAGTGACAGGCCTAAGAAAAGAGCTTGTGATTAGGCTGGGAGAGGGTTTTTCAGTTATTTAACTGGAGAGTTTGATCCTGGCTCAGAACGAACGCTGGCGGCGTGCTTAACACATGCAAGTCGTGCGGGATAGGGGGTTCGCCCCCTTGAGAGCGGCAGACGGGTGAGTAACACGTGGGTAATTTGTCCTTGGGTGTGGAATAACCAGCCGAAAGGTTGGCTAATACCGCATAAGACCACGGAGCTAAGGCTCTGCGGTAAAAGATTTCGGTTGCCTGAGGAGGAGCCCGCGGCCGATTAGCTAGTTGGTGAGGTAATGGCTCACCAAGGCGACGATCGGTAGCTGGTCTGAGAGGATGATCAGCCACACTGGTACTTAGACACGGACCAGACTCCTACGGGAGGCAGCAGTGGGGAATATTGCGCAATGGGCGAAAGCCTGACGCAGCAACGCCGCGTGGGTGATGAAGGCCTTCGGGTCGTAAAGCCCTGTCAGATGGGAAGAAACCTAGAAATAGCTGACGGTACCATCAAAGGAAGCACCGGCTAACTCCGTGCCAGCAGCCGCGGTAATACGGAGGGTGCAAGCGTTGTTCGGAATCACTGGGCGTAAAGGGCGCGTAGGCGGGTTTGAAAGTCTGATGTGAAAGCCCGGGGCTCAACCCCGGAAGTGCATTGGAAACTTCAAATCTTGAGTTCGGGAGAGGAAGGCAGAATTCCCGGTGTAGGGGTGAAATCCGTAGAGATCGGGAGGAAAACCAGTGGCGAAGGCGGCCTTCTGGAACGAAACTGACGTTGAGGCGCGAAAGCGTGGGGAGCAAACAGGATTAGAGACCCTGGTAGTCCACGCTGTAAACGATGGGTGCTAGGTGTAGGGGTTACTAACAATCTCTGTGCCGAAGCTAACGCGATAAGCACCCCGCCTGGGGAGTACGGTCGCAAGACTAAAACTCAAAGGAATTGACGGGGGCCTGCACAAGCGGTGGAGTATGTGGTTTAATTCGACGCAACGCGCAGAACCTTACCTGGGTTTGACATCCCTTGACATCCATAGAGATATGGACTCCCCTTCGGGGGCAAGGAGACAGGTGCTGCATGGCTGTCGTCAGCTCGTGTCGTGAGATGTTGGGTTAAGTCCCGCAACGAGCGCAACCCCTGTCCCATGTTGCCATCGGGTAAAGCCGGGCACTCTTGGGAGACTGCCGGTGTCAAGCCGGAGGAAGGTGGGGATGACGTCAAGTCCTCATGGCCCTTATGCCCAGGGCTACACACGTACTACAATGGCCGGTACAAAGAGACGCTAGCCCGCGAGGGGAAGCAAATCTCAAAAAGCCGGTCTCAGTTCGGATTGGAGTCTGCAACTCGACTCCATGAAGGCGGAATCGCTAGTAATCGCGGATCAGCATGCCGCGGTGAATCCGTTCCCGGGCCTTGTACACACCGCCCGTCACACCATGAGAGTCGCTTGTACCAGAAGTGCATAGGCTAACCGCAAGGAGGCAGTGCACCAAGGTATGGGCGGTAATTGGGGTGAAGTCGTAACAAGGTAGCCGTTCCGGAAGGAGCGGCTGGATCACCTCCTTTCTAAGGTAGCAATACCGAAAGTCGGGCACATCGTTCGCGTGTATGTGCAAGACTCAAAAACGGCAAAAAACGCGCGAGGCAAACTCTGTTAAAGAGTGAGCCTTCTCCGATTAGGCCGGTTACGGGCTTGGATCGAGGGCAAGTCACTGCAAAAGTATTCGCTGTTCGGTTTTGAGGGATCAACCCGCTTTTTTGGGGCGCGAGGCGCTCTGGAAAAGATGAGGTAAGTACCTTTGATCTTTGAAAGAACCGAAACCAGAAAGCCCGAGGAGGTTGGCGGACGCCGATAGGTGCGAGAGCGCGAGAGGCGTTGGGCCGATTTCCCGCAGGAAGGCGCCACGGGCCTATAGCTCAGTTGGTTAGAGCGCACGCCTGATAAGCGTGAGGTCGGAAGTTCAAATCTTCCTAGGCCCACCACTTATCTTGGGTGAGGGAGTGGCGACTTTGAGATGATTGGGGCAGATGGGGGTGTAGCTCAGCTGGGAGAGCACCTGCCTTGCACGCAGGGGGTCATCGGTTCGAACCCGTTCACCTCCACCAACGCCGCGATAACGCGAGAGCAACTGGTGGAGGATAGAGAATGCCGCTGGAATCCGATGGGGCCGAAAGGCTTCAGGGGGACTGGAGGCGAGATCTTTGACAATTTCATATGAGAAAGTGGAGAAATAA
>SRXB01000066.1:7500-8915 GCA_009724975.1 bacterium
CATTTCCCAAGCGCCGAGGCGGTGGATTTGTGTTCGGGGAGCGGGGTTGTGGGGTTTTCGCTTCTTGCTCTGGGCGGTGCGAAGAGGGTTACGGGGATAGAGATTTCTCCGGCGTTCGTTGACATGGCCACGAGGGCCGCTTTTTGGAACGGATGCGACGGCGAGGCGGCTTTTTTGAATCTGGATTTGCGTGAAACCGCAAAAATCCAGCGAAAGGGAAGAGCGGGCCTTGTTGTCTGCAACCCTCCTTTTTTGCAGGTTGGGCGCGGGCATCCGCCCAAAGACGAGTGGGTTTACGCGGCGACCCACGAGGCGCGGATGGTTTTTGCGGACGCGGCGAGGGCCGCGGCTCACCTTTTGGGGCGTGGCGGCGCGTTTTGCGTTGTCTACCCGGCGGAGCGCGTTGCGGATGCGGTTTGCGCCATGAGAGAGGCCTCGCTTGAGCCGAAGATTTTTAGTTTTTTATATCCGAGGGACGGGGAGCTGGCGAAACTTGCTCTGGTGGGGGCCGTCAAGGGAGCAAAAGAGGGGGCTAAGATTTTGCCGCCCGTTTTTTTGCACCCGAAAGCTGGGGGTGAAAAATATACCAGGGAGGTCTCTGCTATTTTAGGTTGCCCTTGAGGGAGGCCCTGCGAAGCGATGCCGCCATAAGGTTTCGCATCGCCGAGCGTATTTCGGGGTCGCCAGCCTCTTCGACTGAATATTCGATTTCTTTTTTCTCGGCGTCGGTTAGTTCACGTTTTGAAAATCCGTCATCGAAAGGGGCTTCACTTTCCTTTTCAGCGGGTTGGAATTCTCTTGCGACGAACTTGACTGATTTAATAGTTTTCGGGCCGAGACGGCTATTAAGGCTTTCGATCAGGAGCTTTTGCTGAAGGTTCAGCTCCTGTAGCCACGCGGCCCCCTCCACGGCAACTATCAGCTTGCCACCCTTTAGGGATATTGGAGAGGCGCGTCTGGCCAGGTCGGGGCCGACCGCCTCCGGCCATATCTCATATATTTTGTGGCCGGAATCGGGGAAGGTTCTCTCAATCGAATCGAGCATCTTCCTTATTTCCCGACCAAGCGGCGCGGATTTCATTTCATCACCTATGGCTATGGACAAGGCTATGGTACGAGACGGACTTTTAATTTTCAATAGTGTTCATAAGGTCATGAAGGCCGAGAAGCTCTTAAAAGGCGATGGGCTAAACGCCAGGGTAATGCCGGTGCCCCGCCAGCTCTCCTCCGATTGCGGGCTTGCCCTGGCATTGCCCTTTGAAGATGTTGCGAGCGCTTCGGCAAGGCTTTCTGGCGAAGGGGTCGAGCCCGAGGAGATATGGAAGCTTGCCGCAAGCGGCGATTACGAGCGGGTCGGGCTTTAAAGGAAAATCAAGGCAAAGAAAAACCCCCGATGGTTTCCCATCGGGGGTTTT
>SRXB01000067.1 GCA_009724975.1 bacterium
CGGAGGGTGCCGCCGCGGCGACCGGAAAATGAGCAGGCAACCTTCGCGATAAGGCGCATCTGTCCTTCGTCGAGGCCCAAAAGCTCATTTACGGCGCTCCTGAACGCCGGCGATTCTTTTATCTTCCTCAGCAGGGTCGTCTCCTCAGGGCCAAGGACCACGCCGGTCAGTTTTTCCACCACGGTTTCTTCGTAGGGGGGTAGCTCCCCGTAAGCAAGCCATTGCCAGCGCAGGCTGTGTCTTCTGGCGGCTTCGGCGAGTCTCGCGGCTGGTATTTTGTTTCCTTTTCTGGTCGCCCAGTCGGTTATCGCCGACGGGGTGACGCCAAAGAAGGCGGCCAGCTCCCTTCTGGTGGAAAACCCCATGAGCTCCTGGATTTTATCGTAGGTTTGCGTGGCTCCGAGCGGTTTTTTCATAAGGATCCTCTAGGAAGGGTGATATTGGCTTGTACGTGAAAAACAAATAATAGTAAGTTTGTGAAAAAACAAAATACACAAAAGAAGTATAAAACAAAATACGCTAAATGTAAACAAGCAAGGGCCATTTTGTCGGCCAAGGGGGGAAAGATGGAAACAAAGAGGGTATCTGCGGGAGAGGCTGGGGTTTTGCCCACCGAATTATGCAAGGGAGGGACGAGGTGCGAGGCTCTTGGCCTTCTGGAGGAGGGGGTTGGCTTGAAGGAGGAAGCCGAAGCTCTTTTGGCGTGCAAGTCTTTTTTGTGGGACGTGCTTTTGGAGGGGGAGTGGAGCGGTTGCTCCCGTTCGCTTGTACGCACGTTGGCTAAAAAACACGGGCCGCTGGCGGTTAAGAAAATTTTTGACGAGATTTGAGTTTTCGCGGGGGGAAAGATGAATAGGACTATTGAAGGACGACTCTTGCCGATGGGGGAAAAATATGGTGCGCTTACCGACCACCGCTTCTGGGACGGCCAGTCCCATTACTGGACCGGCATGGCGGTCAAGGGCATGGAGGATCAGGACCCCTTGAATCACAACTGTTGCCCCGATCTAGGAGAATTGGCCGAGGAGGAGGTGGAGCTTGACAGCAGGGAGCTTCGCGGCCTGAGGGGAAGGCTTCGGGAGAGGGGGTACACCCACAGCGCGGTCGGCAGGGCTCTGGGGGTCGGACTCAGTTTCATCCGCCAGCGCCTTTACGGGCAAAGGCCGTTTTCGGCTTTGGATTACAGGGCTATATGCCACCTGGTCGGCATAAGACCCAAAGACCGCGTCGTCGAGGAGCGCCGTGAGGATTGAGGAGCGCGTTTTGCGCGCAAGCCCCGAGCTTAGGCGCATGGTGGCAAGGTGCGAGCTTTTGGCGCGCGATGTGAAGGTGGGGCTGATATATGGGGAGATGACGGCGAGGGGGATGGGTTCCAATCAGGCCATTTTGGCGCTTTCAAAGCGGTTTAACGCCTCAAGGTCGACGATGAAGCGCGCCCTCAAAAGGCTTTCGGAAGCTAAAAAGAGGGAGCTTCACTAAAGGATGCTAGAGGCCGAATTCGCTTTTCCAGTCGGCTGGGTTTTCGCCGAGGTCCTTGCCCGAGATGGCGTTTAGCGCTCCTTGCGCGGCCTTTTTCACCGCCTCGTCGGGATCTTCGAGCCGCGTGATAAGCTGGGGGGCGGACTGGCGGTCCTTTATGAGCCCTGTTATTTCGCACGCCCTTCCCCTTACCTGCGGCGAGGAGTCGGCTATAAGCCTTCTCAGCGCCAGGGTGGCGTTTTGCGCGTAGCTTTTTAGGTCAAGGTCATCGGAGGCGGCGGCCCGGATGACGTTTTCGGAAAGTTTTTTGGCCAGATCAAGGCCGATCAGCTTGCCGCCTTCATCGTTCGCCATCAGCTTTTCCGCGAGCATCTTCAGGACGACCCTCTCTTGCGAAGGCGCGGGGGTGGCTTCCGGAGCGGAAGGTTTTTTGGGCGGGTCGGTTTTTTTGACGCCCTTTAGGGATACCGTCACGACCTGCGTTTCCGCCGCCGCGGCTGGGAGGGGGGCGGTGTAGCCGCCGGTCAGGGAGCGCACTACAATTTTCTTGGGTTTGGACGCGGAGGGTTGTTCAACGGCGGTTTCCTGGGCGGCGGGCGCTGGTTTTGCCGTTTCCTCTACGCGCGCGGTTTCCGGCGGCGGGGGAGGCGGCGTTGTTGTTTCAGGCTGAGGCGGGGGAGGCTCGCTGGGTATGGTAGGGTCTTTTTCCGCGACGCGAACGAGGGTGCCGTCTTCAGAAATGGACTCCGGGGCCAGGCGGGGGGGCTCTTTTTGTTCGTTCAGCGTTGGCCGTATGACGAGAATGGGATCGAAGGGGGGAATCTCCTCCTTGGCTTTGGAAAGAGCGCCGGAGATGAGGGAGCGGGTTTCGCCGGAATTTGTCCTTGCCCCAAGAAATTTAAGGCCGCGCAGCCCCTCGGCCTTCATCGGCTCCGAGTTTGAGGAGGCCGCGGCCATGTAGCCGTGCACAAGCTGGTCCAAAAGGCGTTCGGCCCTGACCCTGATGGTGGAGTTGTCCATTTGGGCGAGGCCGGTTACTCCGCTTCCTATCTCGATTAAAAAGGCGTCGCCCTCCTTGGAGGAGCCGATATTGGGAACCTGCTGCTCAATGACCCTTGAGAGGAGGCTGGCGCCGTCCCTGCGCACCGAGCCGTCTGGATCCTGGAGCTTTACGAGATATGACTGAGCCTGTTCTTTTGGCCCCATTTTGCGGTAGTCGAGGATGTTCGACTCTTCAGAGAGGGCGATGGAGCCGCAAATCAGCGCCACCGTAAAAAAGATGAATTTACGAAACATATTCCGGCACCTCGCGAACCCACCCGAAAATGCAACATGTCAAATGATTATGAATTATTGCACACAAAGGGCCAAATTCCAACTGTCACAGTAGTTTGACCCTTAAGGGCCCGAATTTGGACGAATTTTCGCCGCCGGTGGGTTACTTTGACTCTCCGTGGCGAAGGACCCGAAAGGAGGCGTTTAGGCAGGCGACCTTAACGCCGTCGCAGTCGGTTATCTCGGCCACGGTGATAAGGTGCTTTCCCGCGTATTGGCTTATGCGGGCGTTAGCGGTGAGGGTCCCCTCCCTTACCGGAGCCAGAAACCTGGTCGTCATTTCGGAGGTGACGAAGTGCGAGCCGCTGGGAAGTATGGTTTTTATCGCCACGGCTATGGCGGTGTCGGCCAGGGAGGAGATCGCCCCGCCGTGCATCAGCCCCTCGCACATGGAGAGCTTCAGGGCGAAGGGCATGGTAAGGACGCTTCTTCCAGCCTCGGCGCTTTTAATCTCGATGCCCAGAAGGGTCTCGAAGGGGGATAGGGCTATCCAGCCGGAGGTGGCGAACTGCCTGCCGCGCGAAGGGTCGCGCAATGCCTCCCACTGGGGCTGGCTTTTGAGGGTCTCATCAACCTTCAGGGGCTCTTCGGCCAAGTTATTTACCGCTGCAAGACCAGACATTCGTATTCCTTGACGTGATTCAAAAATTCATGAGCCGTTTCAGCCGCCTCATTCCCCACGCACTCGGCGCGGGCGTTGAAGCGCGCCCCCTCGTCGGCGCGGACCCCCAGAAGCTCAAGCATGGTTATCCGCGAAACCTTAAAGCCGTTAATTTCGGCGACCGCCTCGACATGGTCGAAACGGATAGTATATTCGGCGTGGTCTTTTAGCTCCACCCTGCGCGGCCTTTTTTGGCCGTCGTAATCAAGGAACCCGTTCCAGGGGGGAGGGATTTTTATATCCGCCGAATGTTCGCTCAAAAATATCGTCTTCGCCCTCCCCTTGAGCTTTTCGATATATTCCAGAGCCCCCACGTTCACCGCGAAGGGCTCGTCGCCTTCGGGCAGTTTTAATCCATAATCCCCAACCAGCCTAGCGGCGCGGTCAAGAGGCTCGCCGGTGAAGGGAGATCCCTTTTGGATTCTCTCAAGGAGGGATTTTGCGTCAAGGCCGTCCACCGCCTCGAAGTCTCCGATGTTTTCGTTCGAGATTAGGAGGTCGAACTCTTTTTCGCACCCCGCCAGCCATTGAAGGACATCGGCGTTTATGAATGAAATCCCGCCCAGGTCTTTTAGCGCTTCCCTTTGCATATCGAGAAAGCGCGGGCTTATGTCGAGCATCGTTATGGAGGAGGGTGAAAGGGCCCTTGCGAACTCCTTCATCAAAGTGCCGTAGCCGCCGCCGACCTCCATCACCGAAAGACCCGCCGTAAGGCCGAATCTTTCGCCTAAAAGCCTCGCGACCTTCGCGCCGTAGGGTTCCGGCCTCTCAAGGGTTTTGGCGTAGCTCCCCGCAGGGTCGGCCAGGGACTGGCAGACCGTCATCTCCCAGAGGAGCGAGGGGGAATCTCCCCTGTAAAAGTGTTCGGTGTTGTTCAGGAGGGCCTTGGACACTTCGCTTCACTTAAAAGGCGAGGGGGCCGGTTTTGCCGGCCCCCTCTTCATTCGGACCTTAAGGGTTTGTTAGCCCTTGTTCTCGCGGGAGGCGACCAGCGATTCGACGACCGTGGGGTCGAGGAGGGTCGAGGTGTCGCCAAAGCCGCCATCGACTTCGTTCGCGGCGATCTTGCGGAGGATTCTGCGCATGATCTTGCCGGAGCGGGTCTTGGGCAGGCCGGGGGCCCACTGGATGTGGTCGGGAGCGGCGATGGGGCCGATCTCCTTCCTTACGAGGGCGACGAGTTCCTTCTTGAGGGCGTCGGTGGGTTCCACGCCGGCGTTCAGGGTGACGTAGGCGTAGATGCCCTGGCCCTTGAGCTCGTGCGGGAAGCCGACGACCGCGGCCTCGGCGACCTTCGCGTGGAGGACGAGGGCGGATTCGACCTCGGCGGTTCCCATGCGGTGGCCGGAGACGTTGATGACGTCGTCGATGCGGCCGGTGATCTGGTAGTTGCCGTCGGCGTCGCGGTTCGAGCCGTCGCCGGAGAAGTAGTAGCCGTCATACTGGACGAAGTAGGTGGTGCGGAAGCGGTCGGGATCGCCGTACACGCCGCGCATCTGGCCCGGCCAGGGGCGCTTGATGCAGAGAGCGCCGCTCGCCTCTCCCTTGATCTCGAAGCCCTTTTCGGGGTCTACGATGACGGGCTCGACGCCGAAGAAGGGGGTGGTGGCCCAGCCCGGCTTCATGTCGACCGCGCCCGGGAGGCCGGTGATTAGGTGGCCGCCGGTCTCGGTCTGCCACCAGGTGTCGACGATGGGGCATCTGGACTGGCCGGGAAGCTCGTAGTACCACTTCCACGCCTCGGGGTTGATCGGCTCGCCGACGGTGCCGAGGACGTAGAGGGAGGAGAGCTTGTCGATGCGCGAGGTCACGAACTGGTCGCCCTGCGCGGCGATGGCGCGGATGGCTGTGGGGGCGGTGTAGAACTGGTTGACCTTGTGCTTGCCGACGATGTCCCAGTAGCGGCCCGCGTCCGGATAGTTCGGCACGCCTTCGAACATGACGGAGATCGCGCCGTTGCAGAGGGGGCCGTAGACGATGTAGCTGTGGCCAGTCACCCAGCCGATGTCGGCGGTGCAGAAGAAGATGTCGCCGTCATGGTAGTCGAAGACCCATTTCTGGGTGAGGGAGGTGTAGACCAGGTAGCCGCCCGTGGTGTGCATGACGCCCTTGGGCTTGCCGGTGGAGCCGGAGGTGTAGAGGATGAAGAGCGGGTCTTCCGCGTCCACCCATTCGCATTCGCAGACGTTGGAGGCCTTGGCCAATTCCTCGTGCCACCAGCTGTCGCGTCCGGCGACCATTTTGGGG
Organism: bacterium; assembly: GCA_009724975.1. Taxonomy (GTDB): domain Bacteria; phylum Desulfobacterota; class Deferrisomatia; order Deferrisomatales; family BM512; genus SCTA01. The sequence continues at coordinate 5,723 of SRXB01000067.1, forward strand.
GTGAGGTGCTTGGAGCCGACGCGCTCGACGACGATTACGTTCTTGATGGTGGGGCAGTTGGCGACCGCTTCGTCGGCCTGGACCTTCTGGTCGATGAGTTTGGCGCCGCGGAAGTAGCCGTCGCAGGTGACGAGGAGGTTGGAGTCGCAGTCCTGGATGCGGTCGGTGAGGGCGGTGGCGGAGAAGCCGCCGAAGACGACCGAGTGGATGGCGCCGATGCGGGCGCAGGCGAGCATGGCGGCGGCCAGCTCGGGAATCATCGGGAGGTAGAGGGAGACGCGGTCGCCCTTCTTGACGCCCTTGGCTTTCAGGACGTTGGCGAAGCGGCAGACCATGTCGTGCATCTGCTTGTAGGTGATGGCGCGGTCTTCGGTGGGCTCGTTGCCTTCCCAGATGATGGCTACCTGGTCGCCGCGCTTTTCAAGGTGGCGGTCGAGGCAGTTGTAGGAGATGTTGAGCTTGCCGCCGATGAACCACTTAACGAAAACCTCGTCCTTGGAGTATTTCCACTCCTGGACCTTGTCCCACTTCTTGAACCAGGTGACCTGCTGTTCGGCCATGCGGGCCCAGAAGTTGTCGCTGTCCTCGATGGACTCCTTGTATAGCTTGTCGTATTCTGCGCGGCTGTTGATCCAGGCGGCGCGCCTTTTCTTGAACTCTTCAGGAATGGGGTATTTGGCTAGAAGCGGGGTATTGGACATAATGAATCTCCTTTCATGATGTTCTGGTCCGCCAAAAGGCGAGATAATGCGATGTGTATAAAATAAAACACGAGTTTATAATATAACGTTAACTTTAAAACCTCGCAAGGGCTAAAAGGTAAAAATATCGTTTCCATCTCGTGGCGGTGGGTTTTGCCGCGCGGCGAAAGCGGATTTTAGCCCGCCTAATGCCTGAAAAAGCGCCATTTGCGCTTTGCGGAGGTCGGTTTTCGCGAACGCTTGCCCGCGGGTTAAAATAAAACGAGTGTCAGAATTTCGCATGACAGGGGAGAATGCGGACAGGAATTTTCAGCGTATTCTTCTCACCGCTATGCAAACCGGTTTTGCCTTCTCCATGTAGTAGGTAACCAGAACCTCGGTGCCCGGTGCCATCTTGTCCAGCTCGGCGGGAGAGCCTTTAAAGGTAACGTTTGCCCCGCGCTCCACCCTGAATGTTATTACCTCGCGTCCAGTGGTGCTTTTGGTCTCGATCCTTATCAGCTCTCCTCCTGTAAGGACGCTTTTTATTCGTCCGAGCAGCACGTGGGTCTCCCTCTCGGCGCAAAGGGCGTTTCCGCCCGCCACCATGGGGCCAAGCAGTGCCAAAAGGGCCGCCAAAACGAAAATTTTTCCGATCCGCATGGCGATTCCTCCATCTCTCCCCTCAATGGTAAAGGATAGTACGCCTTTGGCGGCGGGCAATCGCCTTGGCCTAGTTTTTTTTAAATAAATGTAAACCCCGCCTCCCTTCGGGCCGTCATATCGCCATTGAGAATATTCACCCGCATACGGAGATTGTTATGAAAAGATTCATGAGAATAGGAGCCCTTGCCCTGGCGGCGGGGATTTTTGCGGCGGCGCTTGCTTTCGCGGCGGATGGGGCGTCCTCGCCATCCTCCAAGCCCTCTTGCGAATGCGGGCCGAAGGTTGTCGCTCCGGCGCAGGCCGCCCAGCCCTCCCAGGGCGACGTCCCCTCGCGGGGCAAGGCTTACGGTGAGGCGCAAAAGAAGGTGGACGAGGCCAACGAAAAGATAGAGAAGGCCCTTTCGAGCGATGCCACCACCCTTGGCCAGCTCAAGGCGCTTCGGGGCGAGAGGCGAAAAGCCCTTTCGGAGCTTCGCGCGGCGGCGGTGGAAGAGGGCGACGACATGGCCGATTTTCTGGTCGAGGTCTTCAGGGAGCGCTCCAAAAAGCGCGGCGGCATGGAGAGGAGGGCTTCCTTCGGCTGCGAAAGCCGAGATCCGCGGGAGTGTTTAGGCGGCCCGGGTTGCGCCGATTTGAGGCCGGGCTGCGGCCCCGGAGCCAAAAACTGCGGCGCCCCCTGCTCAAATGAATTGCAGAGGCCCGCTAAGGGCGATTGCGGTCCCTGCAGATAGCGGTGTAATAAACGCACCACACCCCAAAAAGGCTCCGGCGCACAACCGGGGCCTTTTTACTTTTCCCTTCCACTCAAGGTTGCTGACTTGTCCGTAAAATCGTGGTAAATATCGTGAAGCAGGCGTTTTCAAGGCCTTTTTAGGGAGTTTCGTTTTGGGTGGAATAGATATTTCCCGCTTCGGCAAGATACATATCTCAAATCCCCAGCCTTTGCAGAAGTTTGTGCTGGACTGGGTCCTTCGCCCCAATTTCGACTGGATAACCAAGCCGGAGATAGTGTGGGAAAACGTCCCCGCCATTCCCTCCACCCCCGTCATAATAGCGATGAACCACACCGACAGGTGGGGCTACTGCCCCTTTTTCCACCGCTGGGGCAAGGAATACGGGCGCTACCCCCTGGCGTGGATGAAGGGCAAATATTACGAGAACGCCGCCGTGGGCTGGATAATGGAGAAGCTGGGCGCGATACCGGCGGTGAGCAGGGGATACCTTATCTCCAAGGACTTCAAGAACGTTTGCGGCGCGGCGCCCTCGGAGGGTCAGTACAGGGCTCTTCGCAGCTGGGTCGAGGACACCGCCTTCAGGCGCGATCCCGCCCCCCCGTCCATCGAGCTTCCCCAGGCGCTCCTTACCCGCCCTCGCCAGATGCTTGGCCGCTTTTTCGATCCGCACCGCGAAAGCTGGCCCGAGGCGGTTAACGCCCTTTTCGTGGCGATGATGAAGGAATTCATAAAGGTGCACGAGCGCACCTTCCAAAAGGGGCTCGACCTTCTGGTATACCCTGAGGGGACGCGCTCAAAAACCCTCCTGAGGGGAAGGCCCGGCATCGGCCAGCTCGCCCTTTACTTCAGGAAGTACCCGATAATACCGGTGGGCTGCAACGGCACCGACAAACTCTACCCGGGGGCAAGCCTCTGGGCCAAAAAAGAGAGGGTGGTTTACAGGTTCGGAACGCCGATTACCTGGGAAGAGCTGAAACCCTTCTGGATAGAGGAGGATTTCGCCCCCTTCACCCCCGAGGCCGAGATGAAATACATGGAGAGGTT
>SRXB01000361.1 GCA_009724975.1 bacterium
GAACTTACCCGACAAGGAATTTCGCTACCTTAGGACCGTTATAGTTACGGCCGCCGTTTACTGGGACTTCAATCAAGAGCTTGCACCCCATCATTTAATCTTCCAGCACCGGGCAGGCGTCACTCCGTATACGTCCACTTTCGTGTTGGCACAGAGCTGTGTTTTTGTTAAACAGTCGCAGCCACCTATTCTCTGCGACCCCTTCGCCCTTCGGATGTTCTCCTACAAGCTACCGGGGCACACCTTCTCCCGAAGTTACGGTGTCAATTTGCCGAGTTCCTTCTCCTGAGTTCTCTCAAGCGCCTTAGAATTCTCATCCTGCCCACCTGTGTCGGTTTGCGGTACGGTTCTCGTATAGCTGAAGCTTAGTGGCTTTTCCTGGAAGCGTGGTATCAGTCACTTCAGGTCCGTAGACCCTCGTCATCACTTCTCGGCGTTAATGGAGCAGCGGATTTGCCTACCGCTCCCGCCTACCGGCTTAAACGACCTATTCCAACAGGCCGCTGACCTAACCTTCTCCGTCCCCACATCGCACTATACGAAAGTACGGGAATATTCACCCGTTTCCCATCGACTACGCTTTTCAGCCTCGCCTTAGGGGCCGACTCACCCTACGCCGATGAACGTTGCGTAGGAAACCTTGGGCTTTCGGCGAGCGGGCTTTTCACCCGCTTTATCGCTACTCATGTCAGCATTCGCACTTCTGATATCTCCAGCATGCCTTACGACACACCTTCACAGACCTACAGAACGCTCCCCTACCACGCATGCGCTCCTTTAAATTCACGCCGCCTTGCCCTCGCCCATTCGGGGGGGCTTTGTCATCGCTTCGCGATGACAAGCGTCGTACGCTTAAAGGAGCGCACGCATCCGCAGCTTCGGTTATCAGTTTGAGCCCCGTTACATCTTCCGCGCAGGACGACTCGACCAGTGAGCTATTACGCTTTCTTTAAATGATGGCTGCTTCTAAGCCAACATCCTGGCTGTCTAGGCCTTCCCACCTCGTTTACCACTTAACTGATCATTTGGGACCTTAGCTGGCGGTCTGGGTTGTTTCCCTCTTGACGATGGACGTTAGCACCCACCGTCTGTCTCCCATGCTTGCACTTTCCGGTATTCTGAGTTTGCCATGGTTTGGTAAATCGCAATGACCCCCTAGCCATAACAGTGCTTTACCCCCGGAAGTGATACATGAGGCACTACCTAAATAGTTTTCGGGGAGAACCAGCTATCTCCGAGTTTGTTTAGCCTTTCACCCCTATCCACAGCTCATCCCCTAGTTTTGCAACACTAGTGGGTTCGGACCTCCAGTGCGTGTTACCGCACCTTCATCCTGGCCATGGATAGATCACTCGGTTTCGGGTCTACACCCAGCGACTGATTCGCCCTATTCGGACTCGGTTTCCCTACGCCTCCCCTATTCGGTTAAGCTTGCCACTGAATGTAAGTCGCTGACCCATTATACAAAAGGTACGCAGTCACCCCACTAAGGAGGCTCCCACTGTTTGTATGCATCCGGTTTCAGGATCTATTTCACTCCGCTCCCGCGGTGCTTTTCGCCTTTCCCTCACGGTACTGGTTCACTATCGGTCGATCACGAGTATTTAGCCTTGGAGGATGGTCCCCCCATCTTCAGACAGGATTTCGCGTGTCCCGCCCTACTTCTCGTACGCTTAGTACCAGGAATGCAATTTCGTGTACGGGGCTATCACCCACTATGGCCACACTTTCCAGAGTGTTCCACTATCGCAATCCTTATCACGTACCGGCTCTTCCGCGTTCGCTCGCCACTACTGACGGAATCTCGGTTGATTTCTTTTCCTCGGGGTACTTAGATGTTTCAGTTCTCCCGGTTCGCCTCCATACGCCTATATATTCAGCGCAGGATCTCCTTGCGGAGGGGTTTCCCCATTCGGACATCAGCGGATCAAAGCTCCATTGCCAGCTCCCCGCTGCTTTTCGCAGGCTTGCACGTCCTTCATCGCCTGTGATCGCCAAGGCATCCACCAGATGCACTTAGTCGCTTGACTCTATCATTTCAG
>SRXB01000362.1 GCA_009724975.1 bacterium
CCTCGCCCCCCACCTCGACCGCGCCGCCGATTACCTTCAGGCCGCGAACAGCCATCAGACGCCCCTTTACCTTTTCGACAGGGAAAGGCTTCTGGCGCGCGCCACGGAGTTTGAACGCGCCTTTTCCTCGCGCATCGAAAACTTTCTGCCTCATTTCGCGATTAAATCCTGCAATTCGCCCCTCGTGGCGGCGGCATTGGCCGATTTCGGCTGGGGGCTTGACGCCTCAAGCGGGGTCGAGCTTTCGATGGCCCTTGAAACTGGGGCCAAGAGCATACTCTTCACGGGGCCGGGCAAGACGGTGGGGGAACTTGCAATCGCCGCGGGAAACAAAAAGCGGGTTTTGGTGATGGCGGACAGCTTCGGCGAGCTTCAAAGGCTCCACGAAGCCGCAAGTGCCGCCGATACTCGCCTTGAAATAGGGGTTCGGCTGACCAACGACACTCGCGGCCCGTGGCGCAAGTTCGGAATACCACCGTCGCGCCTGCCCGAATTCGCGAGAGCCGCCAAGTCCTTGGGGAATCTGGATTTCATCGCCCTGCACTTCCACACGAGCTGGAACATGGGCCCCGAGGCGCAGGAGCGCTTCCTGGGGGTCGTGGGGCGGGCTTTGGGCAAGCTCGACGCAGCCACCCGCGCACGGATAAAGGTTTTGGACATCGGCGGCGGCTACTGGCCGACAAGGGGGGAATGGACCCTGCCGCGAGCCACCCCGAGGGGCCAGCTCCTTGGGGCGGCGGGTCTTAAAATGCCGCAGGGCGCTCCGGCGACGCTGACTAAGGCCGCGCCGATAGGCGTTTTCGCCGAAAAAATCGCGGCGGCCCTTGAAAAGCATATTTTCACGAAGATAAAGCCCGCCATCTACGCCGAGCCGGGCCGCTTCGTCGCCGACGACTCCTTTTGCATACTCCTTCGCGTCCTCGACGAGAAGGGGCGTGGGCTGGTCATCACCGACGGCGGCACGAATATAGTCGGCTGGGAGAAATACGAGTTCGACTACTGCCCGATAATAAACCTCTCAAAACCCTCGCTAAAGCGAACCAAATGCCTTGTCACCGGCTCGCTTTGCACCCCGCATGACATCTGGGGCGAGGAGGTTATAGGCGAAATGCCGGTGGCGGGAGATTTTCTTCTCATCCCGGGCCAGGGTGCCTACACCTTCAGCCTTCGCCAGGAGTTCATAAAACCCGTGGCTCCGGTGGTCAGCCTGCCCCCCGCAAAAAAACCTGCCTGATAAAAAAATCCTTTCACGAGGTTGCTTTTTTCCCACGGCGGCCTTATCTTACCGCCTCGGCGAAAAACCCGCCGCCAGGAAGGCGCGCGGGATAACAATTTGAAAGGACAACATGATAATCTCTCCCGACAAGCACGTCTCCATCCACTACACGCTCACCCTCGACAACGGCGAGGTTGCCGATTCCTCCAAAGGCGGAGAGCCCCTTGGCTTCGTCCACGGCTGCGGCCAGATAATCCCCGGCCTCGAAAAGGCCCTCGATGGCAAGAAGACCGGCGATTCCTTCACCGTAACCATCCCCCCCGCCGAAGCCTACGGCGAGCGCTCCGACGAGATGCACCGCGAACTTCCCCGCGAGAGTTTTCCCAACGACATAGCCCTTGAGCCGGGCATGGCTTTCACCGCCGAAGGCCCGATGGGTCCCGTGACCTTCACCGTCGTCAGCGCCGGACTCGAAACGGTCGTGGCCGACTTCGGCCACCCCCTCGCGGGCCGCACACTCACCTTCGACATCGAGGTGGTCTCGGTCAACGAGCTTTCCGCCGACGAGCTGGCCCTAATGAAGGGCGCCCTGGACGACGCGGGCGGCTGCGGCGGCGGCTGCTCGGGCTGCGGCCCCGACGACTGCTCCCCCGCCGGTTGCGGCGGCGGCTGCGGCTGCAACTAGTCCTCACGCAGGCAAATAAAAAACAAAAAGCCCGCGCCTTTAAAGCGCGGGCTTTTTTATCGCCATGAACCGGCGGCTATTTCTTCTTTTTGGCGGTGTCGCCCTGCTTTATCCCCTCGCCGCTTTCGACGTGGGTG
>SRXB01000068.1 GCA_009724975.1 bacterium
TTTGGCCTCGCTGGCGGCGGCTTTTTCGATTTCGGCTTTTTTAAATGTTTCGAGAAGTTCCAGCGCCTCCGCTTTGTAGGGGGTGTCGCCGAAGATTTCCAGGAATTTGTTGACCGCCGCGGTGGAGCCGGATTCTTCCGCCAGGGTGAGCGCGTCGGCGGCGGAGTTAAGGTGCGAGGCGCGGGCGCGAGCTTTTCCGGCAAGCTCGGAGCTGGGGTATTTGTCGGCGAAAGCATCAAGGGTTTGCGCGTTGTCGGTTTTGGCGGCGGCGGCGTAATCCGCCTCTTCCTTTGCTTTTGCCTCGGCCCAGCGGGCCCTAAGGGCGCGCCCTTCCTCCGCCTGCGGGGAGTCGGGGTGGTTTTTTATGAAATCGTCCATCTGGGCGGGGTCGCCCGAGGCGAGGGCTTTGCCGAAGGCGGCCTGCACCTGGGCGTCGCCCTTGGCCTTTTCCTCTTCGTAAGCCTTTATTTCCTTTATTTGGGCCCTGGCGTTGTCGGCGTAATAACCCACCTCGTAACGCTTGGCGAATTTTTCAAGCGCCTCGGTGGTTCCCTCAAGGACGGCGTTCTGGAAGGCCTGGCGCTCCTCGTCTTCAATCTTCTCAATGGACTGGCGGATGTGGGCGATGACGTTGGCCATGTCTTCCGCGCCCGGTTCGAGGAGGCGGTAGGCGTTGAGGTGGTAGAGAGCCTTTTGGTAGCGCGCGGGGTCGGAATCGAGGCGGTAAAAATAAAGTATGCCGAGGTTGTAGTGGACCGCGCTGTAGCCCGGCTCAAGCCTGAGCGCCTCCATATACTGGCGCTGGGCTTCCTCGTACTGTTTTTTGCTTTGGTATTCGTTGCCGGCTACCTTGCGCGACACCGCGTCGGGCGAGGGCATGGCCGAAGCCGAGGTCGCCGCCAGCGCCGCAAAGAGGCAGATTGTAAAAATTTTATCCCGCATAAGGCAGGTTTTCTCCCGTCAATAAAAAACAAAATAAGAACACACCCTATCGCATTTTATTGCATTAGTAATGATAATTACAAGCAAAAGGGCGAGAATCGGCCATCAAATATGGCTTGACTCTCATTTTTTAACTCCTATAATTAGCAATCCCCAATTTCGGGAGGCAGGAGGAGTTTTCCCTTGAACCCAAAGGCAATTTTGCTCGAAACAATCCCGCAGGAAGGGCTTTTCGTCCAGCTGTCGGTGAGCTCGGGACGCCTTTCGGAAGAGCTTAAGGGCAGAGGAGTCTCATCTTTTTGCGCCGATGGGGATATGGAGGCCTCCGCCAACGTCACGCGCTCGGGGCCAGACGTTTTCGTGATAGGCTCGTTTCGGGCCCGCCTCAAAACGGCCTGCGTGCGTTGCCTTGACGAGTTCTCGATGGAGGTGGGGGAAGAGGTGCACCTCGACCTCTCCACCGAGCCCCTCGATTTCGAGGGCACCCCCGGGGAGTTCGAGCTCAGCGCCGCCGAGCTTGAGGTGGAGAGGCTAAAGGGCGACGAGCTCGACCTTGAGGATATTTTCATCGAGCAACTGGTGCTGGCCCTGCCCGCCAATCCTCTTTGCAGGCCAGAATGCCTCGGCCTTTGCCAGGAGTGCGGAAAAAAACTTGTAAAAGAAAGCTGCGACTGCGGGCAAAAGCCAGCGGACCCGCGATTTTCGGCCCTTGCGGGCCTTAAGCTGAAAAAACAAAGCTGATTTTCCTTTTAGGAAATAAACTGGTATAAAGAATCTTTGCGAAATTGGGCAAAGATAACAAAGGAGAAGTAAAATGGCAGTCCCCAAAAGGCGTCAGTCGGTAACCCGACGCAACATGCGCCGTTCCCATCTCGCCCTCACCAACCCGGGCCTTGATTCCTGCCCCAAGTGCGGAGAGTCCAAGCTGCCTCACCGCGCCTGCGGCGCCTGCGGAACCTACAAGGGCCGCGAGGTCATTGCGATAAAGGCCGAGGAGACTGAGGAGTAGCCCTCTAGCCTCGGCTGGATAATGCGAATAGCGCTTGACGCCATGGGGGGCGACAACGCTCCCGACGCGGTGGTCGACGGGGCCGTGCAGGCCGTCCGCAAATCAGGCCATCACGTCATTCTGGTGGGCGACCGCGACCTCATTTACAAGAGGCTCGACCGCTACTGGCGCGTAAAAAGGCTCCCCATATCGGTTCACCACGCCTCGCAGGTGGTCACTATGGACGAATCCCCCGCCTCGGCACTTCGCCGGAAGCGGGACTCATCCATGAGGGTCGCCCTCGACCTCGTCAGGGCAGGCGAGGCTAACGCCGCCGTAAGTGCAGGTAATTCCGGCGCTTTCATGGCAAAGGCCATGCACTCCCTCCGCCTTCTGGAAGGGGTCGAGCGTCCCGCGATAGCAACCCTCATGCCCTCCCGCAAAGGCTTTTCCATAGTGCTGGATGTGGGCGGCAATGTCGGGTGCACGCCGCGCAACCTCGTGCAGTTCGCGGTCATGGGCGATGTTTTCGCCCACGACGTCCTCGGGGTCAAAAAACCCAAAGTCGGCCTTCTTGCCAACGGCGAAGAAACCTCGAAGGGAACCGAGCTGACCCGCAACGCCCACGAGCTTTTGCGCGACATGCGGCTCAACTACATCGGCTACGTGGAGGGGCGCGACGCCTTCAACGGCGATTGCGACGTGATAGTTACCGACGGCTTCACCGGCAACGTCCTTCTGAAGACCGCCGAGGGTGTCGCCAAGCTCATTTACAACATGCTCAAGGAGGAGTACGAGCGCTCCCGCATGGGAAAACTCGGATATCTTCTCTCCACGGGCGTTTGGGCCTCGCTTAGAAAGCGCATAGATTACCGCGAAGTCGGCGGCGCTCCCCTTCTGGGGGTGAACGGGGTGGCGATGATATGCCACGGCGCGTCCGACTCGCGGGCGATAAAATCCGCCGTCATCGCGGCGGCCCGCTACGCCGAGCGCAGGCTCGAACTCCACATGATGGAAAAGCTCGCCTCGTGCGTCGACCAGGAAAAATGGGCCTCGACCAAAGAACGGGGCTTTTGGGAAAAATCGGTTTAAGAAACCGCCCTTGAAGGGCAGGAAGACGATATGTGCCAAAACCACAGAAGGGCGGCTATACTCGGCACGGGAGCGGAGACGCCGGAAAAGGTCGTAACCAACCTCGACCTTGAGAAGTTTCTGGACACCTCCGACGAGTGGATAGCCGAGCGTACCGGAATAAGGGAGCGCAGGGTGGCCGCAGACGGCGACGCTACCAGCGACCTTTGCGCCAGGGCATCGAAAAAAGCGCTTGAAGCGGCGGGCATGGAGGCGCGCGACCTCGACCTCATCATAGTAGGCACCGCGACCCCCGACATGCTTTTTCCCTCCACCGCCGCAGTCCTCCAGCACAAACTGGGAACCGGCGGCCAGATGGCCTTCGACATAAGCGCGGCGTGCAGCGGCTTTCTTTATTCGCTGATAATCGCCAACCAGTTCATCTCCACCGGCCTTTACAACAACGCCCTCGTCGTCGGCGCGGAAGTCCTCAGCCGCGTCCTCGACTGGGAAGACCGTTCGACCTGTGTCCTTTTCGGCGATGGGGCGGGAGCAGTAGTGCTCGGCCCCACCACCGAAGCGGGCAGGGGGATATTGGGGTCCGCGGCGGCGACCGAAGGCTCCAATTGGCACTTGCTCAACCAGCCTGCGGGAGGCAGCCGCATTCCCGCATCCGTGGAGTCGGTCCAGGGTAAGCTTCACACTTTGAAGATGCAGGGCAACGAGGTTTTCAAGATTGCGGTGCGCACGCTGCTCGCAATGGCGGAAGCCGCCCTCTACGAAGCCGACGTGAAGGCATCCGAGATCGACCTCCTCATCCCCCATCAGGCGAATCTGAGGATAATCGAGGCAATGGGCAAGCGTCTGGAGATACCTGCCGAAAAGGTGTACGTAAACGTGCACAAATACGGCAACACCTCCGCCGCCTCCATACCTATCGCGCTGGACGAGGCGGTGCGAAGCGGTCGCGTGAAACGCGGCGACAAGCTTCTCCTCGACGCTTTCGGCGCTGGAACCACCGCCTCGGCGGTGGTGGCGGGCTGGTAAAATCGCCTTGCCAAGGTAGTGCCTCTGACTTAAAATTACCGCCTGTGTAAAATCAGGGGAAGATTAACTTTAGGGCAAACAAGATGACTTACGCACTGGTATTTCCCGGGCAGGGCTCCCAATACGTTGGGATGGGCCTTGCCCTGGCGAAGCAGTTTCGGGAAGCCGAGGCGGTCTTCAAGGAGGCCGACGAGGCCCTTGGGCGCTCTCTCTCCGGCCTTATTGCAAACGGGCCAAAAGAGGAGCTCACCCTCACCTGGAATACCCAGCCCGCGATTCTTACCGCCTCCATAGCCTGCTACAAGGCCCTTTGCACGCGCACCAGCCTTCGCCCGATGGCGATGGCGGGCCATTCGCTTGGCGAATACTCCGCGCTGGTGGCGAGCGGCGCGATGGAGTTTTCCGACGCGGTAAGGGCGGTCGAGCGGCGCGGCAAATTCATGCAGGAAGCGGTGCCGGTGGGCGAGGGGGCGATGTACGCCGTTCTCGGGCTCGACACGGCCAGGGTCGCCGAGATTTTAAAGGAATTCAACGCTGGCGGACGGGCTGCGGAGCTGGCCAACGACAACTGCCCCGGGCAGATAGTCATCTCGGGCCACTCCGACACCCTTGAAAAGGCCGCCGTGGCCCTCAAGGAGGCCGGGGCCAAGCGCGCCGTCAAACTTGAGGTAAGCGCCCCCTTCCACTCCTCCCTCATGGCCCCCGCCGCCGAAAAGCTGGCGGAGGTCCTTGCGGGGATAAAATTCAAAACCCCGATATGCCCCGTGGTCGCCAACGTCGACGCCCGCGAAAACTGCGACTCGGCAAGAATACCCGACCTTCTCAGGCGCCAGGTCGCCTCCCCCGTCCTCTGGCAGGGTTGCGTCAAGACCCTCTCCTCGATGGGTGCGGGCCTTTTCGTGGAGGTCGGCCCGGGCAAGGTGCTCTCCGGACTCATAAAGAGGATAGAGGAGAGCGCCGCCGTGATGAACGTAGAGGACGAGGAGTCCCTCGCCAAAACCTCGGAGGCCATAAACTCATGACCAACCTAACCGGAAAAACCATCCTCGTCACCGGCTCCAACAGGGGCATCGGCTACGAGATCGCCCTCTTGCTCGCAAAGGCCGGCGCAACCGTGGCAATCACCGCCCGAAGCCTTGACGCCGCCAAAGAAGCCGCCGCCAAAATCGGCGGCGACGTCCACCCCTTCGCCCTCGACGTAACCGACGCCGACTCGGTGGACAAATGCGCCGAAGAGGCGCTCGGTAAGCTGGGCAAGGTCGACGCGATAGTCAACAACGCCGGAATAACCCGCGACAACCTCGCCATGCGCATGAAAAAAGAGGACTGGGACGCGGTAATCGACTCCAACCTCACCGGCGCCTTCCGCGTCATACAGGCCTTCCTCCGCCCAATGCTAAAACAAAAAGGCGGCTCCGTCATCAACATCACAAGCGTCGTGGCCGCCTCCGGCAACCCGGGCCAGCCCAACTACTGCGCCGCCAAGGCGGGTCTTGAGGGGCTCACCCGCTCGCTGGCGCTGGAATACGCGGGCAAGGGGCTTCGGTTCAACTGCGTGGCCCCCGGCTTCATAGAAACAGACATGACCGCCGCCTTGAAAGAAGAGCAGCGTGCCGCATTCCTTGCAAGAATCCCCCTTGGCCGGCTCGGGAGCGGAGAAGACGTGGCCAAAGCCGTCGCCTTCCTCGCCTCGGACGACTCCTCCTACATAACCGGCCAAATCCTTCACGTAAACGGAGGCCTTTACCTGGCCTAAGCAAAGAAGAAAGAAAGAAGAAAGGAACAAAATGAGCGTGAACATCGAAGAAACCGTAAAGAAAATCATCGCCGAACAGCTTGACGTCGACCCCGCAAAGGTCACCTTCGAAGCCAGCTTCCAGGAAGACCTCGGCGCCGACAGCCTCGACACCGTCGAGCTGGTCATGGCTCTGGAAGACGAATTCGACCAGGAAATTCCCGACGAAGACGCCGAGAAGATTCGCACCGTCGGCGACGCCATCACCTACATCAAGAAGAACCTCGAAGGCTAATCACTAGCTTTAAGGGCTCGTAATTGTTCACCTTTCTTAGGGAGGGGAGCCGCCGTCGCGACTCCCTTCCCTAAGTAAACCTGCCAAAAGCGGGTTTAGGGAGGCTTAAGAAAGTGAACGACAACTCAAGGGTAGTCGTCACCGGCCTGGGGTGTGTTTCCCCCCTTGGCCTGGACGTGGAATCGACCTGGGCGGGATGCCTGGCAGGAAAGAGCGGCGTGGGCTACATCACCAAGTTCGACGCCTCCGGCTTCAAGACCAAGATAGCCGCCGAGGTAAAGGACTTCGACCCCACCCTCTGGATAGACCGCAAAGACACCAAAAAAATGGACACCTTCATCCAGTACGCCATAGCGTCCTCGGTGATGGCCCTCAAAGACGCCGATTACGAAGTGACGCCAGAAGAGGCCGAGCGCGTAGGCGTCTACATCGGCGCGGGCCTCGGTGGCCTGCCCGAGATCGAACGCCAGAAAAAGATCATCGAAGAGGAAGGCCCCCGCAAGGTAAGCCCCTTCTTCATACCGATGGTCATCGTAAACCTAGCCCCGGGCTACGTAGCCATGCACACCGGAGCCAAAGGGCCGAACTTCTCGGTAGTCTCCGCCTGCGCCACCGGAACCCACTGCATAGGCGAGGCTTTCCACGCCATAAGGCGTGGAGACGTGGACGTGGCCATAGCCGGAGGCGCGGAATCCACCATAACCCCTCTGGGCGTCGGCGGCTTCAACGCCCTTCGCGCCCTCTCGACCCGCAACGAAGAGCCCGAGAGGGCCTCGCGCCCCTTCGACAAGGACCGCGACGGCTTCGTGATGGGAGAGGCGGGGGCGGTGCTCATCCTCGAATCCCTCGAACACGCCAAGAAACGCGGCGCGAAAATCATAGCGGAGCTGGCTGGCTACGGAGCCACCTGCGACGCCTACCACATCACCTCGCCCGACCCCCAGGGCGACGGCGCGGCCCGCTGCATGAAGATGGCGATGAAAACCGCCGGACTAGGGCCCGAAGACATTGATTACATCAACGCCCACGGCACCTCCACCCCGCTGAACGACTACTTCGAGACCCTCGCGATAAAATCAGTCTTCGGCGAGAGAGCCCCGAAGGTGTGGATAAGCTCCACCAAGTCGGTCACCGGCCACTGCCTCGGCGCGGCGGGCTCGATAGAGGCGATATTCTCAATTCTCGCCATCCGCGACCAGATAGCGCCGCCGACTATGAACTACGAAACGCCCGATCCCGAGTGCGACCTCGACTACGTCCCCAACACCGCCCGCAAGGGGCAGATACGGGCCGCCCTCTCGAACTCCTTCGGCTTCGGCGGCACCAACGCGACACTTCTTTTCAAGAAATTCTAGATAAAGCTCTAAGGAATGGCCATGATACTCATCGCAAGCGACCACGGCGGCTTCGAGGCTAAAGAAGAAATACGAAAAAGCCTCTCGGCGGATGGTCACAACGTAGTGGACCTCGGCACCACCAACACCGACTCGGTGGATTACCCCGACTTCGCCGTGAGGCTGGCCCGTAAGGTCGCCGCCGACCCCGAACTTAGGGGCATACTTGTCTGCGGAACCGGCATAGGCATGTCGATAGCCGCCAACAAGGTGCCGGGCATACGCGCCGCCCTCGTCGCCAACGAGTTCAGCGCCAAAATGGCCAAAGAGCACAATAACGCCAACATAATCGTCCTGGGGGGCCGCACCACCGAGCCCCAAAAGGCCGCAAGCCTCGTCAAGATATGGCTTGATTCCGCCTTCGAGGGGGGACGCCACCAAAAGCGCCTCGCCAAGATAGCCGACATGGAAGGGCTCTACGGCGCCGGAAGGTGCCTTGGAGTCTCCGACCCCGAGGTTTGGGAGGCGGTGCAGGGGGAGGTAAGGCGCGAGGAAGACACCATAGTCCTCATCGCCTCCGAAAACTATGCCTCCGAGCCGGTGATGCAGGCCCAGGGCTCGGTCTTCACCAACAAATACGCCGAAGGCTACCCGGGAGCCCGCTACTACGGCGGGTGCGAATACTCCGACAAGGTCGAGAGGCTCGCGATAGAGCGCGCCAAGGCCCTCTTTGGGGCCGAACACGCCAACGTCCAGCCCATCTCCGGCTCCGCCGCCAACATGGCCGCCTATTACGCCCTTTTGGACCACAAAGACACCATAGTCTCGATGTCGCTGGCCCACGGCGGCCACCTGACCCACGGCGCCAAGGTCAGCTTCTCCGGCAGGCAGTACAGCATAGTCCACTACGGCGTCGAAGCCGAAAGCGGTATGATAGATTACGACAAGCTGGCCGATCTTGTCCGCGAGACCCAGCCACGCATGGTCGTCGCCGGCGCAAGCTCCTACTCCCGCACCCTCGACTTCGAGCGCTTCCGCAAGATAGCCGATTCCGTCGGCGCGTATCTCATGGTCGACATGGCCCACATCGCGGGGCTCGTGGCGGGCGGCTCGCACCCAAGCCCCGTCCCCCACGCCGACATAGTCACCTCCACCACCCACAAGACCCTGCGGGGCCCGCGCGGAGGTCTCGTCCTCTGCCGCGCCAAATACGCGCAGGCGGTGGACAAGGCGGTCTTCCCCGGGCTCCAGGGCGGCCCGCTGGTCCACACCATAGCCGCCAAGGCGGTGGCCTTCAAGGAGGCGATGAGCCCGGCTTTCAGGGAATACGGCTCCCGCATCGCGCAAAACGCCGCC
>SRXB01000363.1 GCA_009724975.1 bacterium
CCATGAAGCCGGTGAAGGCGTGCGGGTGGCTTCGCAAGGTTTCGGCAACCGAAGCGGAGAGGCTCCTGGCGCGGCTTTCCCACTTTTTTTCGCCGGTAACGAGGTTAAGGCGGGCGAAAACCTCCATCGCCACGGCGTTTGGCGAGACCATCGCGCCGTCGGTGAACTCGCGGGGGCGGAAAAGGAGGGCTTCGCCCCCTTTTTGCGAGTCGAAAAGGGCCTCTCCGTCCGAAAAACGCTCCCAAATCTCGTCGCCAAGCGCCTCGGCCTTCTCAAGAAAGCGCTTTTCCAGGGTGGCCGAGCGAAGGGCGAGGCAAAGGAGGGCGGTAAAGGCGTAATCCTCCAAAAAACCCTCCACCGCCGCTTCCCCGTCGCGGTGGCGTCTCAAAAGCCCCGCTTCGCGGGTCATGGTCTTTTCTATGAATTCAAGGGTAGCTTTTGCGCGGTCTACAAGGCGCTCGTCGCCGAGAGCTTGCCCCGCCCTGGCGAAGGCTATGGCCATGAAGGCGCTCCAGCCGGTGAGGATTTTGTCGTCAAGACCGGGCCGGTGGCGCTTTTCTCGCTCGGCGAAGAGCTTTTGGGCCATCTCTTTCAGGCGCGGGCCGTCGAGGGAGGCGAAATCGGGCGAGTGCGAGAGGATGTTTTTGCCGGTGGGGGCTTTTGTCGCCTCGTCGATGGGGTTGCCGCCGTCGGTCACGCCGTAGGCGCGGCAGAAGTATTCGCCGTCTTCGTAACCGAGGATTTTGATGATTTCGCCTTTCTCCCAAAGGTAGAAAAGCCCCTCTTCCCCTTCGGAATCGGCGTCCTCGCCGCAGTAAAAGCCCCCGATGGGAGAGGAGAGCGCCCGTTCGGCATAATTTAACGTCTCTAAAAGCGCTTCTCTAAAGCGGGGCACTTTGGTGGCCAGATAAAGGCCGGTCAGGGCTAGCGATATCCCCGCCTGGTCGTAGAGCATCTTCTCGAAATGCGGCGTTTTCCAGTTTTTGTCCACGCAGTAGCGGTGAAAGCCGCCGCCTAGCTGGTCGCGCAGCCCTTTGCCCAGCCACGCCTCCGCCGTTGCGCGGGCCGCCCGCAAAATCCGCTCGTCCCCTCTTTTTTCCCACATCAAAAGGAGGAACGAAAGCTGGTGGGGCGAGGGAAATTTCGGCGCGGAACCGAAACCTCCGTTCTCGGGGTCGAAGGTTTCGCTTAGGGTTTCGAGCGCCTCGGTGAAAACCGAAGGGGGTATGGAGGAGGCGGAGGGTTTGGGCGCGTAGGCCTGGGCAAGGCCCGCGGCCAGGTTTTTAGCCGAGGAGATGACGTAATCGCGGCGGTTTTCCCATAGCTCGGCTATTCTTGGCAAGAGTTCCAGAAGACCTATGCGCTCGCCTTTGTTTTCGCGCGGTATGTAGGTGGCGGTGAAGAAAGCCTCTTTCTCGGGGGTGAGGACGGCGGTCAGCGGCCAGCCGCCACTTCCGGTGAGCGACTGGCATATCCTCATGTAAATCTGGTCGATGTCGGGGCGCTCCTCGCGGTCGACCTTTACGCAGATGAAATGCTCGTTGAGGATCTTCGCCACTTCTACATCCTCGAAGCTCTCCCTCTCCATCACGTGGCACCAGTGGCAGGTGAAATAGCCTATCGAGAGGAAGACCGGCTTTTGCTCGGCCCTGGCGAGGGCGAAAGCCGCCTCCCCCCAGGGTTGCCAGTGGACGGGGTTTTGGGCGTGGGAGAGAAGATAGGGACTCTTTTCGAGGCCGAGAAGATTTTTTCGGGTCATTGGCGGATCCCTTTCACACAAAAAGGATACCACGACAATCTTGGCCGACGGTTTTCACCCTTTCGATTAACCCATTGTCAAAAGCGTTCACCAAGAGTAGGATTCGCTCCCGTAAATCGCCTAGTTCCGCCTTCGCGGGAGCGGGGGAACCACCCCTTTGGGGCTAATCGCCTTTTGGCGTAGGGCAACTTTCCTGCCCAAGCCCGTCAGCTAACCTCGCAGGCGTCGGAGAGGGCGCGCTTTTT
>SRXB01000364.1 GCA_009724975.1 bacterium
GTACAGGATGCACACCCTTCTTGAGGTCATAAAAGAACTTTTGAATAAGCCTTGAGCTAGTCACGAGCATTGTTAGCTTGCTGATTTCTGCTAAATTTTAAGAGTCTTGGTCTACCATTGCGCCTGCGGTGACTCCTGTAAGTGCGGCTCTGTTTCCACCGAGCCCGGAAACAGTTCACCGAGAGTTGTTTTCAAGCTCATTCGCAATCTTTTCCTGCGCATCGGCCTCCCCAAAATCACCCGCCTTCTGGAGGCTGGAAGCGAAATAGCGGTGGATTAGGGGGTTTTGGGGCTCGATTTCAATGGCTCTTTCAAAGGCGGCCCTCCCCTCGTCTTGACGGCCTGCCGCGAAAAGGGCGACCCCGAGGTTGGAGTAGCCGCGCGCATTTAGGGGGTATATTTCTACAGCCTTTTCGTATTGCGCTATTGCCTCCCCGAACCTCCCCTCGCGGGAAAGGGCGTTGCCGTAGTTGAAATGCCCTTCTGAATAACCGGGGCCTGCCTCGACCGCCCTTTTAAGATAGGCCAGCGAAGCGGCCCCGTCTCCGTCGCGCCCCGCGCCCACCCCCAGCGCAGTCAATATCTGCGGGTCGTCCGGCTTAAGCTCAAGCGCCCTCAGCAAAACCCCGACCGCCTCTGCCGGCCTGCCCGTCTCCATCAGCATCTCGCCCTGACGCAGGTAATTTTCGGCCTCTTCGGGTTTTAGCTTTTCGGCCCGCCGGAAAAACTCTTCCGAGAGGGCGACGTCGCCGGCCTGCCAGAGCGCCCGCGCCGCGCTGAGGGTCGCGAACCAGGAATCGGGGTTGATCTCTCCAGCCAGTCTGTATTGTTCCGCCGCCTCGCCGGCCCGTCCCGCGTCAAGGAGTGCGTTGCCGTAGTAAAGTCGCGCGAAATCGGCGCTGGGAATGGTTTTTACATTCTCCTCCCACAGCTTCAGCGGCGAAAGATAGGTCAGGTTTCTCTGGATCGTTAAAAAGCCCAGAAGGGCGGCCAGAATGGAAAGGAGCGCAGCAAAGGTTTTAGCCTGGTTTTTGCCAAGGCCAAGCGCCGCGCCCGCGCAAAGCGTTGCGCAAAACCCGAGAATCGGCAGATAGGCGCGGTGCTCCTCCGCCACCAGGTTTATCGGCACGAATGAGGAGGTGGGAGCCAGAATCAGCAAAAACCATATCAGGCAAAAACCCCAGGCGCTGTTCTTTAAAAGCGACC
Source organism: bacterium (assembly GCA_009724975.1). Classification (GTDB taxonomy): domain Bacteria; phylum Desulfobacterota; class Deferrisomatia; order Deferrisomatales; family BM512; genus SCTA01. Next base: position 1,207 of record SRXB01000364.1, read on the forward strand.
AGAGCGCCAGCCCGTAAAGCGGCAGGGTCAGAGCCGCGAAAGGCAAAGACTCGGAGAACGCGGGTATAAAGCCGTGGTAATCGAGGCAAAAACCGCTTGGCAAAAAAACAAGTTTTATATACCTGAATATCACCCACTGCTGGGCAGCAAGGTATTGGAGCGGGCTTATCTCCATCCAGAAGCCGACAGTGCCGCCGCGATTGCCTGAAATGGACATTACAGCCGCGAGAAGGAACCACCCGCCGAACAAAAAGAGGTAGTAGCGTCCCCTCTCCCTGAAAGCCGCGCCGAAGGAGCCGGAAAAAAACGCGCGGTCGTAAAAAAGCAAAAGAAGCGGCGCGGTAACAAGAATCTCCTTGGCCAGAAATCCGGCGTAAAGGGCCGCGACGGAGATGGCCAGAAAAACCGCTGGTCTTCGGGAGTCGAAACTTCGCGCGAAAAAGTAAAAGACCGCCAGATAAAAGAGACCGGCGAGCGATTCCGCCCTCTGGGAGATGTAGGTCACCGATTGGGTCGCAAGCGGGTGCAGCGCCCACAAGAGGGCGGCGAAAAAACCTACCCCTTGCGCCAGCTCCCCGAATTTTTCCTTAAGGAGCGGCGACGAGAGCGTTCTTTTGACAAGCCCGAAGGCGAGTAGCGCCGATATGGCGTGGATGAAGATGTTAACCGCCCTGAACCACCTCGCGTCGAGGCCAAAGAGGGCGTAATCAAGGGCGAACGAATACTTCAGTAGGGGACGCCCGTCGATGGTGCTTCCGGCGGGAGCCTCGAAGGAAATTGGCCAGAGGCTTCTAATC